>JAHRAW010000018.1 GCA_020027415.1 Gammaproteobacteria bacterium | reverse complement strand
GTCGCAGAGCAGCAAGGCGAACGAGCAGGCGCGAATGTGATTATTGTTTCGCGCATGCCGGGCTGGGTGGGCTGCGGAAATTGTTGTGCTATAATCCGGGAAATCAACGAGCGTAAAAAATTGATTTAACAAATTACTACGATGCAAACCATGCCCAAGCGCAAAAAAAACATCGCGTTGCTGTTTCTGATTCCGATTTTCATGTTCGGTTTCGGCTATTTGATGGTGCCGATTTACGATGTGTTCTGCGATTGGACCGGCTTGAACGGCAAGACCGGCGTCGCCACCGTTCAGCGCGTTTCCAAAATGAAGGCGGACACAAGTCGCTTGGTGAAAGTTGAGTTTATCGCAAACTTGAATCAAGACATGCCGCTTGAATTTGCGCCGACCACGCGCAGCATGTGGGTGCATCCGGGCAAACGCTATCAGACCGCCTACCGCGCGCGCAACAACACCGCGCATGCAATGCTTGGGCAGGCGGTGCCAAGCGTGTCGCCGTCCAAAGCCGCCGCTTATTTTGACAAGGTGGAATGTTTTTGTTTCAGTCGACAAGCCTTCAACGCCAACGAACTGCGCGAGTTGCCGGTGGTGTTCGTGGTGCATCCCAACCTGCCGCAAGAGATTGAGACGCTGACTTTAGCCTATACTTTTTTTGAGGTGACCGACGCGCCGGCGCAACCTCATCATGTAACCGCCATTGGCTCGCCAACCGCCAACTGATAACCCGCGTATACGAGGCACGCTATGACAACCGCCGCAGACAAGCACTATTATGTTCCGCCCGTCGCCCGTTGGCCCTTGGTCGGCTCGGTCGGCTTGACTTTATTATTTAGCGGCTTCGGCATGTATCTCAATCAAGCTACGCACGGTGCGGAACTAATGTGGGCGGGGCTGGCGGTTGTGATTGTGATGTTGTTCGGTTGGTTTGGCACGGTGGTCGGCGAAAGCCAAAGCGGCGCGTATCAAAGATGGGAGAGTCAATCGTTCCGCCTCGGCATGGCGTGGTTTATTTTTTCCGAAGTCATGTTCTTCGCCGCTTTTTTTTGCGCGCTGTTTTACGCCCGCATGCTGTCAGTGCCGTGGCTGTTGGGAGAAGGCAGCGGCGCGCAAACCCATGAATTTTTATGGCACGCGTACACCGAATTATGGCCCACCAACGGTCCGCAAGATCTCGGCGAAAGCGATTTTCATATGAACTGGTGGCCGTTGCCGTTTCTCAACACCGTGATTCTGCTGACCTCCGGAGTGACGGTTACTTGGGCGCACCACGGCATTAAAGCAGACCATCGGCGGCAAATAATCCTCGGTTTGTTGTTAACCGTGGCGCTCGGGTTTTTGTTTGTCGTATTGCAGGCGATTGAATATATTGAAGCGTATGAGCAAGGTATGAAACTCGGCAGCGGCATCTACGGGTCAACTTTTTTCATGCTGACCGGTTTCCATGGGCTGCATGTCACCCTCGGCGCGACTATGTTGGCGGTGATATTGGTGCGCGCCGCGCGCGGACACTTCACTTCGCAAAACCACTTTGCTTTTGAAGCGGCTGCGTGGTATTGGCATTTCGTAGATGTGGTCTGGCTTGGGCTGTTTCTGTTTGTGTATATTTTGTAAGGGGTTGCAACCCGCGCCGCTCCCGCGCCCCTTTTGTTGAACCATTCGCCGATTGCGGCGCGCCTTAAATCAACCGCCGACATTGTGCGGCACGATGAGTCCGCTTTGGATGCCGATAAACAGCAACAGTAAAATCAACAATGACAGCGCAATCCGCCAGCTCAGCGATTTCACCACCCGCAACGAACTGGAAGTATCTTTGACCAGAAAATACAACGCCGAAAACAAACTGCCCACCACGAACAGCAACAACATGACGAGCGCTACTTTGAACAGCAACATCATTTTTCAGCCGATTAGATGGCGCCAAGCCAGCCTAAATCACCGATTGCTCCGATGGCGTCGCGGCCGGCGGAATTGGCGGCGGACGCCCCAAACCAAAACTCCAAGCCCGGCAGTTTGAAAATTCGCATGCTTGCGCAATCCAAATTGGTGGTCGTGTATGTGGTGTTTTTGCTAAGCCTGTCGCTGTTGCTGTGGTTGGGCGGCTGGCAATGGCAGCGCGGCGTTGAAAAAGCGGCGCTGGAAACCTGGTTGCAAAGCGCGTCACCGCAACAATATACCACGCTGGACCGCGCGCCGCAAAACTGGTCGGAACTGGCGTATCAAAAAGTTCGCCTGCGAGGCAAGTGGCTCAAACAACCGCTGCTGTTGATGGCAAATCGCACGCATCGCGGGCGCGCGGGATACGAAGTGTTCAGCCCGTTTCAACTGCAACAGGATCGCGCCACCTTGTTAATCAACCGCGGCTGGGTTGAAACCGCCGCCGTTGCCGACGCCACCGCCCTGATCGCCGGCTTGCTTGCCGAGGCGGCGGTCGGCGGTCAATTGTATCTTCCCGAAAAGGGCTTTACTCTGGGCGCCGCCTATGTCGCCCCGACGCGCCGCCAAACCGACGCGCCGCCGAGTTGGGTGAAGACAATTCAATACTTTGATGCGCCGGCTTTGTCCGCGCTGTTTGGGGTGGCGTTGCAACCGGCGGTGGTGGTGCTGGACGCGCATCATCCCGGCGCCTTTACAAAAATCTGGCGCGCGCATGCGATGCGCTCCACGCAGCATTTCGGTTATGCCGTACAGTGGTGGGGCTTGGCGCTCACCTTAATAGTTTTTGGCGTAATTTGGCGGCGCTCAGCGACAGCGACAGCAACCGCAACCCGCCGCCAGCGGTAACCCTAGCCCATGAACAACGCACCTCGCCATCCGCAATTAGCGCAACCCATGCAGCGCAATCGACTCAAACTCATCATCATCTTCGCCGTTTTTCTGGGACCACTGGCGGCGGCGTTCGTTTGGTATTACGGGCTTGGCGCAGTCCTCGCGCCGCACTCGCGCACCAATCATGCCCACTTGCTAACGCCGTCCGTTGTGGTTGCCGAATTCACCAACCCCGGCGCCAATTTAGGCGCGCAAGTTAACCGCCAGGCGCTGAAACAAAAATGGCATGTGATTCATGTGTTAACCGAAACTTGCGATACTGCATGTCGGCAAGCGCTCTACCACACCCGCCAAGCCCGCCTCGCATTGGGGAAAGACGCCAACCGCGTGCGGCGAATCTTCATCAGTCCAAGCCATGCAATGTTAACGCGCCTCGCAACCGACCATCCCGATTCGCTGCGCTTGCTTGCCGCCGCCAACGGCTTGGAAAAACAATTGAATGTCATCATCCAAACCGGCCGCCACGACGCGAACGACGCCTTCCTAATCGACCCGCTTGGCAATATTATGATGCGCATCCCCGCCGAGTTAGCGCCGCGCCTATTGCTCAAAGACTTAAAACACCTGCTGCGCGTATCGCGGGTTGGTTAACAACCACCGCCTCCGTTAACCGTACCTACGCCGCGGTTTGTCGGCGCTTTTCAAACATGCTCAGCGCTAAAAATCGCGGCGATTTATTAGTATAATCGTAGCCCTTGCTACGCAGTCGGGCAAACCGCATGTAGTCGGTCGGCGCCCAATTCCTTTTCGCCGCTTGCCGCCCGGCAACATTGTCAATGTTGTCAGTGTTGCCAATCCGGCGATGCCGCTGAACTCCAGTTTCCATCCTATGAAAGAGAATGGATTGCCGCCCCCGCAAGGTCTGTACGACCCCCGCCGCGAGCACGCCGCTTGTGGCGTTGGTTTTGTCGCCAACATGGCCGGGCGCAAAAGCCGTCAAATCATCGCGCATGGGTTAGAGATTCTCAAAAACCTAAGCCATCGCGGTGCGGTCGCCGCCGACCCGCTGGCGGGAGATGGCGCCGGTCTGTTATTGCAGTTACCAAGGCGGTTTTTTGCCGACCAAGTGCGCTTCCCGTTGCCGCCGCCCGGCGACTATGCGGTTGGCATGATTTTCATGCCGCGCGACCGCAACAGTTGCAACGCCGCCAAAGCCATCGTTGAGCAATGTATTTCAGATGCCGGGCAGCGCGTGCTTGGTTGGCGTGCGGTGCCGGTCAACAATGACCATCTCAGCGTCGGCGTGCGCGCCACCGAGCCGGCAATTCGGCAAGTGTTCATCGCGCGCGCCGCGCCGTGCGCCGCACAAGCCGCGTTTGAGCGCAAATTATTTGTCATCCGCCAGCAAATTGAAAACCGCGTGCGCGCCGCCGCCCGTCGCAATGAATTGCGCCGCGGCGCGGATTTTTATATCGCCTCGCTGTCGTCCACGGTAATCACTTACAAAGGCATGCTGTTGGCTGCCCAGTTGAGCGAATACTATCCGGACTTGTTACACCCGCGCATGGAATCAGCGATGGCGTTGGTGCATCAGCGATTCTCCACCAATACTTTTCCGACTTGGAGTTTGGCGCATCCATACCGAATGATCGCCCATAATGGCGAGATTAACACCTTGCGCGGCAACCTCAACTGGATGGCGGCGCGCCGCAACACCATGTCGTCCGCCCTGCTCGGCGAAGACTTGCATAAAGTATGGCCGCTGATTGCGGAGGGGCAATCGGACTCCGCGGCGTTTGACAACACGCTTGCCCTGTTGCTCGCCGGCGGCTATTCGCTTGCGCATGCGATGTTGCTGTTGGTGCCGCAAGCCTGGGCGGAGAACCCATTACTGAGCGACGCGCAGCGCGCGTTTTACGAATACCACGCGGCTTTGATGGAGCCGTGGGATGGACCGGCCGCGGTGGTGTTCACCGACGGCAAGCAAATCGGCGCCATGTTGGACCGCAACGGCTTGCGCCCGGCGCGCTATTTGGTGACCAACGACGGCTTGGTGGTGATGGCATCGGAGATGGGCGTGTTGGCGATACCCGAAGCAAACATCATTAAGAAATGGCGGCTGCAGCCCGGCAAAATGCTGTTGTTGGATTTGGAACAAGGACGAATGATTGACGATGACGAGATTAAAAACGAACTGGCTTCGGCGCATGATTATCAACGGTGGTTGGACAACAACCGCCTTGAACTAAGCGTCTTGCGCGCCGCCAAGCGCGCGCCGCCGCCCGCCGCCGACCCGCAAACGTTGCTGAAATTGCAACAGGCGTTTGGCTACACCCAAGAAGACCTTAAATTTTTATTGTTGCCGATGCTCGCCGACGGCGCTGAGGCAATCGGTTCCATGGGCGCCGATGTGCCGCTGCCGGTGTTGTCCGCGCGCAGCAAACCGCTGGCGAGTTATTTCAAGCAGAACTTCGCGCAGGTGACCAACCCGCCGATTGACCCGCTGCGCGAACAACTGGTGATGTCGTTGTTGTCGCATATCGGTCCCCGCCCCAACTTGTTTGACCATGACCCACAGCACGGCGCGCAGCGCATGCGCCTCACCGCGGCGCAGCCCATCCTGAGCGACCAACAACTTGAGAGTATCCGCCATCTGGAAACCCACCCCCGCGGCGCTTTCAAAGTTAGCGTCCTCAATATCTGTTTCCCAGTCGGCGACACGCGCATGCAGGATGCGCTGGAAAAGTTATGCGCGCGCGCCGAACAGACTGTTTTGCAACCAGGCGAGCACATCTTAATTTTATCAGACCGACGCATGGACGCCGAGCATATGGCAATACCGGCGTTGTTGGCGACCTCCGCGGTGCATCATCACCTGATTAATAAAGGGTTGAGAACCGAGACCGGTTTAGTGGTGGAGACCGGCGCCTGCTTGGAAGTGCATCAAGCGGCGACCTTAGCCGGCTACGGCGCCGAAGCGATCAATCCCTATCTCGCCTTCGCCACCATCCAGACCTTGTTGCCGCAACTGCAACCCAACCCCGGCTGGGCGGCGGCGCAAGACCGCTACATCGCCGCGCTCGGCGCCGGGCTGAAAAAAGTCATGTCCAAGATGGGCATCTCCACCTACCAATCCTATTGCGGCGCGCAGATTTTTGATGCGGTCGGGTTGTCCACCAAGTTTGTTGACCAATACTTTTGCGGCACCGCCACGGCGGTGGAAGGCGCGGGCTTGGCGCAAATCGCCGCCGAAACGCGCCGCTGGCATCGTCAGGCTTATGGCGAGCAGCCGTTGTATCGGCAGCAACTGGATGCCGGCGGCGATTATGCGTATCGGCTACGCGGCGAAGCGCATATCTGGAATCCCGACACCATCCACAAACTGCAACAAGCCACGCGCACCAATCAGGCGACCACCTTCGCGGAATTTGCCGACGCGGTTGACCATCCGCACGACTCTCCATTTACCCTGCGCGGGCTGTTTGAATTCGCCAACCCCAACTCCGACCGCGGCGCGCCGCTGCCGATTGAACAAGTGGAAGCCGCCGCCGACATTGTCAAGCGGTTTTCAACCGGCGCCATGTCGTTCGGTTCCATTTCTTATGAAGCGCACGCCAATTTGGCAAAAGCGATGAATCGGTTGGGCGGCAAATCCAACACCGGCGAAGGCGGCGAAGAAGCCGCGCGCTACCGGCCGCTGGCGGACGGCTCGCTTAACTTGGAACGTTCGGCCATCAAACAAGTGGCGTCCGGGCGGTTTGGCGTGACCGCTGAATATCTGGTCAACGCCGATGACTTGCAAATCAAAATGGCGCAGGGCGCCAAGCCGGGCGAAGGCGGGCAGATTCCGGGACACAAAGTCAATCAACAAATCGCCAAGGTGCGCCACTCCACGCCCGGAGTGGGGCTAATTTCGCCGCCGCCGCATCACGATATTTATTCCATTGAAGACCTCGCCCAGTTGATTTACGACTTGAAGAATGTCAATCCGCGGGCGCGCATTTCGGTTAAATTGGTTTCGGAAATCGGCGTCGGCACGGTCGCCGCCGGGGTCGCCAAAGCGCATGCCGACCAGGTCACCATCTCCGGGCACGAAGGCGGCACCGGCGCCAGCCCGCTGACTTCCATCCGACACGCCGGCTCGCCGTGGGAAATCGGCTTGGCGGAAACCCATCAGACTTTAGTGTTGAACAAATTGCGCGGCAGAATCGCCGTGCAAGTGGACGGCGGCTTGCGCACCGGTCGCGATGTCGCCATTGGCGCGTTATTGGGCGCCGATGAATTTGGCTTCGCCACCGCGCCCTTAATCGTTTCCGGCTGCCTGATGATGCGTAAATGCCACCTCAACACTTGTCCGGTCGGCGTCGCCACGCAGGATCCGCAACTGCGCGCCAAGTTCACCGGGCAACCCGAACATGTCATCAACTATTTCTTTTTGGTGGCCGAGCAAGTGCGCCAAATCATGGCGCAGTTGGGCTATCGCAAGTTGCAGCAAATGATTGGACAGATGCAACATTTGGATATGCGCAAGGCGCTTCGCCACTGGAAAGCCGCCGGCTTGGACTATTCGCGCCTGCTCACCAAAATTGAAGTCGGACCGGAAGTCGCGCTGTATCAATGCGAACCGCAGCGGCATGGTTTGGAGCAAGCCCTTGACCATCAACTGCTCAAACAAGCCGCGCCGGCGTTGCAACACCGCAAAAAAGTTCGCATAGATATAGCCATCAGAAATATCCATCGCGCATTCGGCAGCATGCTCTCCGGGCGCATCGCGCAACAATACGGGCATGCCGGTCTGCCGCCCGACACCATTCATATCCGCGCGCGCGGTACCGCCGGACAATCCCTCGGCGCGTGGCTGGCGCATGGCGTAACCATTGAACTGGCGGGCGAAGGCAACGACTATGTCGGCAAGGGTCTGTGCGGCGGTCGCTTGATTATCTATCCCCCGCGCGACAGCGGGCTGCACGACGCGCGGCAAAATATCATCGTTGGCAACACCGTGTTATACGGCGCCACCGCCGGGCAAGGCTTCTTCAACGGCGCGGCGGGCGAACGGTTTGGAGTGCGCAATTCCGGCGCGGTGGCGGTGGTGGAAGGCGTCGGCGACCACGGCTGCGAATACATGACCGGCGGTGTGGTGGTCTGCCTCGGACCAAGCGGGCGCAATTTCGCCGCTGGCATGAGCGGCGGCATCGCGTATGTGCTGGATGCACACGGCGAGTTCGCCACGCGCTGCAACCAGCAAACGGTTACCTTGCAAAAAATCACGCCGCAGACAACCGCTGAGGCTGCGACTGAGGCTGCGACTGAGGCTACGACTGAGGCGGAGATTGCGGCGGATGCAAATGCGGATGATTTATTTGCCGACCTAAGCGGCGACGATGAACGCCGATTAAAGTGGTTGCTGCAACAGCACAGACGCTACACCAACAGCCGCATTGCCGACGCCATCTTAAAGCAGTGGCGCGACTACTTGGGGCAATTCGTCAAAGTCATGCCGATTGATTATCAGCGCGCGCTACGGCGGTTGCGCCGCCAACAACCAGATCAAGCCCCAGTGGTAACATCATCGCCGCACGAGGCGCCGCATGGGTAAGGTCACTGGTTTTATGGACTTTCCGCGCCAGGCAAGCGGCAGTTTGCCGGTGGCGCAACGCCTGCGGAATTTTGACGAATTTACCGTTCCGCTGAGCGACGCCGAACTTGCCGAACAAGGCGCGCGCTGCATGGATTGCGGCATTCCCTATTGTCATACCGGCTGCCCGGTGCACAACATCATTCCGGATTGGAATGATTTGGTATACCGCGGCGATTGGCGAACCGCCAGCGAAGTGTTGCATTCCACCAACAACTTCCCCGAATTCACCGGTCGGGTTTGCCCGGCGCCGTGCGAAACCGCATGCACGCTGTATCTCCACGGGCAACCGGTCACCATTAAAAACATTGAACACGCCATCGCCGAACGCGCGTGGGCGGAGGGTTGGCTGACGCCGCAGCCGCCGCCCGCGCGCAACGGACAGCGCGTTGCCATTGTCGGCGCCGGACCGGCCGGCTTAGCGTGCGCCCAGCAGTTGGCGCGCGCCGGGCATACGGTGTCGCTGTACGAAAAACAACCGCGCAGCGGCGGCTTGTTGCGGTACGGCATCCCGGATTTCAAATTGGACAAAGCAGTGATTGACCGCCGCCGCGCGCAACTGGAAGCCGAAGGCGTGCAGTTTCACTGCGGCACGCATATCGGCGTGCATCGTTCGGCGCAGTGGTTGTTGGACAATTTTGCCGCCGTGGTGTTGGCGGGCGGCGCTGAACAACCGCGCGACCTGACGGCGCCCGGGCGTCAGTTGCGCGGCGTGCATTTTGCGATGGACTATCTGCGCAGCAACACGCGCCAAGGGCGGCGGCAAGGGCAAGGCGTAGCGGATGTGGAATGCGGCGCGGAAGTAATTTCGGCGCGCGATAAGCATGTCGTAGTAATCGGCGGCGGCGATACCGGGTCGGATTGCATTGGCACCGCCAATCGCCAGCGCGCCGCCGCCATCACCCAGATTGAAATCATGTCGCAGCCGCCGGCGACCGAAGACAAAGCGCTCACGTGGCCCAACTGGCCCCACAAACTTCGCACTTCCTCCTCTCACGAAGAAGGTTGCCGCCGCTTGTGGGATGTGGCGACCCAAGCCTTTATCGATGACGGCGCCGGGCATGTGGCGGCGTTGCGCTGCATAAAAGTCGCGTGGCGCAAAATAAATGGGGGCTGGCAAATGCGCGAAATCGCCGACTCTGAATTCCACTTGAAAGCCGATTTGGTTACCGTGGCGGCGGGCTTTCTGCATCCGCCACCGCACGGCATGCTTGCGCAATTGAAGGTGCGCTTGGACGCGCGCGGCAATGTGGCGGCGTCCGAACAAGGCGCCAACGCCTATCAAACCAGCCTCGCCAAGGTGTTCGCAGCCGGCGACATGCGGCGCGGTCAATCGTTGGTGGTATGGGCAATCCGCGAAGGTCGGCAATGCGCGCACGCGGTTGACCGCCACTTGCGCGGACACAGCGATTTGCCGCTTTAGCCCAGCAAGGTTGCGCTTGCTGGCACGCCATGTCTCCTTCATCCGCCTCCGCCAACGCCCCCAACGAACGATTGCTGCGCGCGCTGCGGCGCCAACCCGTGGATTGCACGCCAGTGTGGATTATGCGTCAAGCCGGGCGCTACCTGCCGGAATATCGCGCCGTGCGCGCCCGCGCCGGCGATTTTGTAACGCTGTGTAAAACCCCGGAACTGGCTTGCGAAGTCACCTTGCAGCCGTTGCGCCGCTTTGCGTTGGATGCGGCAATCTTGTTTTCGGATATTCTCACCATTCCCGACGCCATGGGGCTTGGCTTGTCGGTGCACGAAGGCGTCGGCCCCCGCTTTCGTAAGCCGTTGCGCACGCGCCGCGATTTTGAAACCCTGCCGCCGCTGGAGGCCGCCACCGACCTCGCCTATGTGATGCAGGCAATCCGCCTGATTCGCCGCGAACTGGACGGTAACGATAGCGTGCCGCTGATTGGTTTCAGCGGCAGCCCATGGACGTTGGCGGCGTACATGGTGGAGGGCGGCGGCAGCAAGGATTTTCGGCGCGCCAAAGGGTTGTTGCATGAACAGCCGCAGCGCGCGCATCGCCTGCTGGAAAAAATCACCGCGGCGGTAATCGGTTATCTCAGCGCGCAGATTGAAGCTGGCGTGCAGGCGGTGATGGTGTTTGACACTTGGGGCGGGATGTTATGCACCGCCGACTATGACGAATTTTCCCTGCGCTACCTGAACCTGGCAGTCGCCGCGCTCAAAGCCGAGCCCGCCACGCGCGCCATACCGATTATCTTATTCACCAAAGGCGGCGGCAACTGGTTGGAGAGGATTGCCGACAGCGGCTGCGATGCGGTGGGGCTGGATTGGACCATTCCGCTTGACCAAGCGAGGCGCCGCATCGGCGACCGCGTTGCCTTGCAAGGCAATCTGGATCCGATGTTGTTATACGCCGGCGACGAAAAAATTGAACGCGAAACGCGCCGTATCCTGCAGCAAGCCGGCAACGGCGGCGGGCATATTTTCAACCTTGGGCATGGCATTCTGCCGGACACCGACCCGGCCCGCGTCGCGAATCTGGTGGATGCCGTGCACCGCCTCAGCCGCGAGATGAAAGCAAGCCGCGCCAAGCCCGCAAGCATCTAAGCAATAGCAAGCAGAATCGAGTAATCGGAATCGGCAAACTGCGCGACCGCAACCTCGGCGACCCAGATAGGCGCGCGCTACTCGGTCGCCTTATCGCGTGCCGTCTCAAACTGTTGCACATCCTCCGCCGACGCCGGCTCGGCGTGTTGCGATTTATATTCGGCGTATGGCATGCCATAGACGATTTCGCGGGCTTGCTCGTATTCCATCTCCACCCCGCATTGCGCGGCGGCGCTGCGATACCACTTTGCCAAGCAGTTGCGGCAGAAATACGCCAAATTCATCAGTTTGATATTTTGCACTTGCGGGTATTTGCGAAAATGCGCAATCATCTTGCGATACACCGCCGCTTCAATTTCAGTGCGCTGCGCGTGCTCAATCGCGGGGGGATTTTTCATCGTCGGTCGTGAGATTAGAGAAATTGGGCAACGGCTCGGCACAGCGTAGCACAAAGTCGCCCGCCCGATGCGCGAATCCTGTCGTCATTTCGGCAGCCCCCTAGTCGTCATTCCCGCTCAAAACACTGCGGAAATGGTGGGGTGAGGGTGGACGCGAATGACGACTAGAGTCGCTAACACAAAACCCCCGCCGTCCACGGAACGGCGGGGGTTGGTTTGAAAGCCAACTGCGCGGCGGTTAGAAGGAATAGCCCAACGCGAAGCGGACGCCGCTTTGTTGCACATCAATCTCGCGGGGGAGGCGTCGTGGTTCTATGGTGGATGACGAGCCGGGCCGCAAGCGGAGGCTCTGCGAGCCGTAATCGGCATATTCCACCGCCACCTCGCCGAACCATGCTTTGCCGAGCGGGATTTCAACGCCCGCCGCTACTTTTACGCCGACCAACGATTCTCCGATCTCATAAACGGGTTCTGCAAAGGTGGTGGTGTCGCCAATTTGAATTCGGGCAGTGCCGCCGCCTTCCAGTTCCATTTTGCTGTATCCGACCATCAGGAACGGATTGATTTTCTTGCCATAAAAGCCGATGACGACTAATAGGTCATAAGTAGTATCGGGTTCCGGTTCTATGGTGACTGAGGATGCGCCGACGCTACGGCGGTTGGTCCAGGTGTTGGATTCTTCGTTATAGCCGAGGTGCAGCCCGATCGAGATTTGGTCGGTGGTGGGGTATCGGTATTGCGCGAAGATGCCGGCCGCGGAGCCAGTTTCGTTGCTATCACTACTGCCGCCGAGGGCGGGGGCTTGGGCTCTGCCGACTTGATGGGTAATCGTGGTTTCCGCGCGCGTGGGTGAATATTGAGCGCCGATGCGGAATTGGAATTCGGCGAATGCGTTGGTGAAGGCGAGCGAGAGGCAAGCGGTTAGCAGTGCAGCCCCACACCGCCCGAACCCGAGTTTGCGGTGGCGCTTGTTAGCCGCGCTACCCGCCGAAAAATGGGGGGGGGGGGGGGGGGTGAAATTGGTTAAGGAAGTTGGTGTGTTTTTAATGGGAATTAACCGTAATGGTTGGGTAAAACGTGGTGGTATTAAGCAGGCGACCTGAGTGGGTAGACTGCCACTTGAAAACTCTAACGAGGGGAAATGTAACCAACTTGGGCGGCAATGTCAATTGATATCGGTGGAATTATGAGATTCTCGTATGGAGATTCCCGCAATTCCTACTCTTCGTCATTCCCGCGCTACCCGGTTGGATTTCCGCTTAAAAGCCTGCGGGAATGACGGTGGGGAGGAGTCGGGTATGACGAGGTTGGGGTGAGGCGGGATGGTGGGCGGGGCGGTGGACGAGCGCGCGCTGAGGTATCGCATGAAAAAGGGCGGCGGTTTTGATATAATAGCCGCCTGTTTGTTTCCGCCATGACCATGACCCAACGAAACCCCGCGCCGCCGGACCCGGTTGCGCACGCCCGCTCAGTGATTGAAATTGAAGCGGACGCAGTCGCCGCGTTAGGCGAGCGCATTGACGCAAGTTTTGTGAAGTGCTGTGAAATGATTTTGAATTGCCGTGGCCGCGTGGTGGTCATCGGCATGGGAAAATCCGGTCATATCGGCGGCAAAATCGCCTCCACCTTGGCAAGCACCGGCACGCCGTCTTTTTTCGTGCATCCCGGCGAAGCGAGCCACGGCGACCTCGGCATGATCACCCCCCACGATGTGGCGTTGGTGATTTCCAACTCCGGGGAAACCGCCGAAGTGGTCACCATTCTGCCCATCGTCAAACGCATCGGCGCCGGCTTGCTGACCATGAGCGGCAACCGAGATTCCACGCTGGCCAAGCAATCCGATGTTTGTTTGGATATTAGCGTCGCGCAAGAGGCTTGCCCGCATAACCTCGCCCCCACCGCCAGCACCACCGCGACCTTAGTGATGGGTGATGCGGTGGCGGTGGCGGTGCAGCGCATGCGGGGGTTTTCGGCGCAGGATTTCGCCCGCACCCATCCGGGCGGCATGTTGGGTAAGCGTTTGTTATTGTATGCCGCGGATTTGATGCATACTGGCGCCGCGGTGCCGTTGGTGGACGACCGCGCTTCGCTGCAGCAGTTGGTGTTGGAGATGTCTTCTAAATCGCTCGGCATGGCGGGCATCGTGGACGCCGACCACAAACTGCTGGGGATGTTCACCGACGGCGACCTGCGCCGCGCCTTGAAGGAGCAAGTGGATATTTATCACAGCAAAGCGGTGGATTTGATGACGCCGAATCCGTTCACCATCAAGCCCGATACCTTGGCCGAAGAAATCGTTAAAATCATGCGAGACTTCGCCCAGCGCGGACCGCATGCGATTAACGGCTTGTTCGTGGTGGATGACGAGCGGCATGTGTTGGGCGCGCTGAATACCCATGGGCTACTGAAAGCCGGCGTGATTTAGCCCTCCCTTCCCCATGAAAGAGCGGCAAAACATCATTTTGTTCGGCTTGTTTGGGCTGTTCGTGGGCGTTGCCGTGTGGTTGCAATTTGGAGTCGTGCGCCCATTGGTGAATGCGGCATCCGCATCCGCATCCATTACGCAAGCCAAGCAGCCGGACTATTCCATTGAAAATTTTGTATCGGTCGGCATCGACCGGCAGGGCGAGAAATATCAGTTAAGCGCCGAGCGGTTGGTGCATGACCCCGTGGATGGGCGCGCTGAATTGCACCGCCCGCGCGTGATTCAATATGATTTTCCGGGCGCGCCAAGATACCTGCAAGCCGATTCCGGGGTGCTGCACGATGACGGCGCCGAGTTGCTTCTCTACGGCAATGTTAGAGTGAGGCAAGGGGCGGCGGACGCCGATTCACTCCACGGCGGGTCGGTTACCACCACCGACCGGATGTTAATCCGCCTGCAAAGTGACCGCGAACACGATTACGAACGCGACCGCGTGCCGCCGCAGGACGCCGGCTGAAGTATGCGCATGCAATTGCAATTGCAATGGGGACGCGCTTGGTTTCGCGGTGGTGCGGCGACATGGCTCGGCGGCGTGATGCTGATGACGGCAATGGCGGCGCATGCCATGGATTCAGACCGACAACAAATCGCCACCTTGCAAGCCGACGATTTTGTGTTGGAGGTGGCAAGCGGCGTGCGAACCTATCGCGGCAATGTGGTGTTTCGACAAGGCAGTCTGCATCTCCGCTGCGCCGAGTTAATCACGCGCACTGATGCGCAAGACGAACTCCAACAAGGCAAGTGTGTCGGCGCGCCGAGCCAATTCACCCAACGCCCGCAGCGCGCCGAGGCGGAGGTGAACGGCTGGGCGCGCACCATTACGCTGGATCTGGCGCGCAATGTCGTCACCTTGGAGGGCGACGCCAAAATTGCACAAGTTCCTCATCAGATTCACGGTCAGCGAATTATTTATGATTTGCAAACCGAACAAGTGACCGTCACCTCCGCGCAAGTCGGCGGGTCGCCAGCCGCGCGCCCGCGCCTGCTCGTTCAGCCGCGAACCAATCACTCACCGCCACCGAATTGACACCATAGCCGTTTTGCAAGGCGCAGCCTGTAGTCTGAGTCTGGCAACACGCGCGCAGCGCGATGAAAACTCTACAAGCCCGCGGTCTGGTAAAAAAATACGACCATACGGTGGTGGTTGACCAGGTGGATTTAACGGTTGCCGAGCATGAAGTGGTTGGTTTGCTCGGCGCCAATGGCGCCGGCAAGACCACCTGTTTCAACATGATAATTGGCTTGGTGCGGCACACCGCCGGCACAATCATGCTTGCCGACGAAGATATCACGAGATTGCCGATGCACCTGCGCGCGCGCAAAGGGCTTGGCTATCTGCCGCAAGAGCATTCGGTGTTCAGAAAACTCACCGCTGAGCAGAACCTTCTCGCGGTGCTGGAGGCGGCGGCTAAGCACAGCGCCGCACAGCGTCGCCAACTCAGCCGCAACCTGTTGGATGAATTCGGTCTGTATGCGTTGCGCGACAAGCCGGCGATTCAACTTTCCGGGGGCGAACAGCGGCGCGTGGAAATTGCTCGGGCGTTGGCTTTGCAGCCGGCGTTCATTCTGTTGGACGAGCCGTTCGCCGGGGTGGATCCGCTTGCGGTGCGCGACATTCAAAACATCATTCGGCTGCTGAAAAAGCGCGGCATCGGCGTTTTGATTACCGACCACAATGTCCGCGAAACGCTCGGCATTTGCGACCGCGCCTACATTCTGCATTGCGGCAAGGTGCTGGTTGCGGGCTCGCCGGCGGAGATTTTAGCCAACGCCCAAGCGCGCGATGCGTATCTCGGGCATGATTTTCGGCTGTGACCAGGCCGGCGCGTGGAAGTTGTTGTGCGGTGCGCATTTTCCGTTCGGGTCCCCCGCTCGATAAAATCGGTTATGCGATAATTGACGGCAGCCCGTTTCGCCGACACCCATTCATCCAACTAACCCACTGAGGAGATTGTATGCAAATATCCATTAGCGGTCAGCGTATGGAAATCACCCCGGCGTTGCATAAGCATGTCGCGGAAAAAATAGAAAAAATAGCGCGCCACTTTGACCATGTCACGCATACCCATGTGGTATTGCATGTGGAGAAAACCCGTCACAGCGCGGAAGCCACCATCAACACCAAAGGCGCGAGTTTGCATGCTTCCGCCACCGCGGACGATATGTATACGGCGATTGATGCGCTCGCCAGCAAACTGGATCGGCAGGTGATTAAGCACAAGGAAAAATTGACCGACCACCACCGCGGCGATGAAGCGCCGCCGGCGCCGCGATGATATCGGCGGCGGCTGACCCGCGCCATGCGCATGAGAGTGAGCGCGCGGAAATTGAGATTGGCGGTTTTATTAACGGCGAACGGGTGGTGGTGGATTTGGAGGTCGCCAGCCGCAAACGCCTGTTTGAGCAGATGGCGAAACTGATTGCCGCGCGGGACGACGCCCCGGAGGTGGACGCGGTGTTGTGCGCGTTGACCAAACGCGAAAAATTAGGCTGCACTGGAATCGGCAACGGCATCGCCTTGCCGCATAGTCGGATTGAAGGCGTTAGCGAGCCGCTAATTGCAATCGCCCGCCTCAAGCGCGCGATTAACTATGAGGCGTCGGACGGCGTGTTGGTTTGGTTGGCGGTGTGTTTGTTGGTGCCGGTGGACGCCAACGAAACCCATTTGCGGTTGCTGGCGGCGTTGGCGGCGAGATTCAAAAGCAGCGGCTTTCTTGCGCAACTCAAAAACTCCCGAACCGCGGCGGATTTGGCGGCGCATTTCAAAACAACCCCGCCCGGCACTCAGCCATGAGGCGGTCGTCCCCGACATGATTATCGTCAGCGGCTTGTCCGGATCCGGCAAGAGCGTGGCGTTGCAGTCGCTGGAAGACATCGGGTATTACTGCGTTGACAACCTGCCCTCGGTACTGTTGCCGGAATTGGGCGGTTACTTAAACGATGACGCCGCGCAGAAAAGCGCGCACCTGCTGCGCGGCGTCGCGGTTAGCATCGATTCCCGCAACAAACATTTTCTGTTGCTGTTGGACGAGCAGTTGAAAAAACTGGAGCAGCGGAAAAATTCCTATCGCATTTTATTTTTGCAAGCCGACGAGCAAGCCTTGATACGACGTTACAGCGAAACGCGCCGCCGACATCCACTGACCGATGTGCGCACCTCGTTGCTTGAAGGCATCCGACAGGAAAGTTTGTTATTGCAACCGGTGCATGAACGCGCCGAGAAAATCATTGACACCACCGACACCACCCCGCACGAACTGCGCGGATTAATTCGCGACTTCGCCGCCGGCGGCTTGGCCTCGGGCGCGCTGTTTGTGCTTGAATCGTTCGGCTTCAAATTCGGACTGCCGAAAGAAGCCGACTTTGTGTTTGATGTGCGTTGCTTGCCCAATCCGTACTGGGATGAAAACCTGCGCGCGTTGAACGGTCTTGACCAAGCGGTGATTGACTATCTGCGCGCGCGTCAGCCGGTGCGCCGCATGGTTGATGAAATTTATCACTTCCTAAAACAATGGCTGCCGGGTTTTGCCGCGGAAAATCGCAGTTATTTCACCGTGGCGATTGGCTGCACCGGCGGTCGCCATCGCTCGGTTTATGTCGCCGAACAGTTGCGCGAACGGTTTAGCGGCGCCGACATTAAAGCGCAAATGCGCCACCGCGAGTTGTCCAAATGACCGTCAACAAGCGCATCACGGTAACCAACAAACTCGGCTTGCACGCGCGCGCGGCGGCAAAACTGGTGAAATTAGCGAGCCGCTTTAACAGCACCATCAAACTTGCGCGCGCCGAAAAAGGCGCGGCGGCGGACGCCAAGAGCATTATGGAGGTGATGATGTTGGCGGCCGCTCAGGGCAGCAAACTCACCTTAGTAGTACAGGGGCGGGATGCGCAAGCCGCCGCCGATGCGGTTTGCCGATTGTTCGGCGACTGCTTTGACGAAGGCGAGTAGGCGGCGATGTTCACCTTGCACGGCAGCGGAATTGGCGGCGGCATCGCCATCGGCAGCGCGCGCATCATCCGCCGAGCGGGGCAGGAAATCCCCGAATTCGCCATCGCGGCGGCGCAAGTCGGCGCTGAAATCGCCAGATTGAAGCAAGCGTTTGCGCGCGCGCGCGCGACGCTGCAAAAGATTCGCGATGCGTTGCCGCCCGATGCGCCGGAGGAATTGGATTCGGTGCTCGGCGCGCACCTGATGATGTTGGCGGACCCGGCGCTGAGCGAACAACCAAGCAACCTCATTCGCCAACGGCAAATCAACGCCGAAGCCGCGTTGGCGCGGCACGCCGAGAAGTTGGTCGCAGCCTTCAAAGAAATTCGCGACCCGTATCTAAGCGGCAAATCGGCTGATGTCGCACAAGTGATGGACCGCGTGCAAGGCGAGTTGTTGGCGGCGCCGGGCGCGCTCAGCGAACAATCGGAAGGCGCGCTGGCGGGGGAAATTATTGTCGCCAATGATCTCACGCCCGCCGATGCGGTTGATTTGAAACGGCATCGCATCGGCGCGTTTATCACCAATTTAGGCGGACCGATATCGCATACCGCGATTCTCGCCCGCAGCATGCGCATCCCCGCCATCGTCGGCATGCATGGCGCAATCCGTTATTTGCGCACCGGCGATTTGTTGGTGGTGGACGGGAAACGCGGCGTGGTGTTGGTGAATCCGGATGCGGCGGCGGTGGCGACCTATCAACGGCGGCGCGAAAAAATACGGCGGCGCGCTCAGCAACTGGATGGTTTGCGGGAAGCCGACGCCGTCACTTTGGACGGCAACGCGGTTTCGCTGTTTCTCAATGTGGAACTGCCGGAGGAAATTTCCGCATGCGCGGCGCAGAACGCGCACGGAGTCGGGTTGTATCGCAGCGAATTTTTATTTATGAATCGGCAACGCATGCCCGCCGAAGAAGAGCAGTTGGCAGCGTATGCGGATGTGGTGCGGCGCGCGCAACGCCCGGTCACCATCCGCACTTTGGATCTGGGCGCCGACAAACAAGTGGACGGCGGTCGCGCCATGGATGCGGTCGCCACCAACCCGGCGCTTGGACGCCGTGCGATACGCTTGTGCTTGCATGATTTGGGCTTGTTCCGACCGCAGTTGCGAGCGATTTATCGCGCGTCGGCGTTTGGCAGTCTGCGCATTATGGTGCCGATGGTTTCCAACATGGAAGAATTGAATCAGTTGTTTGCGTTGCTTGCCCAAGTGAAGCAGGAACTGAGCGAGGAAGGGCATGCTTTTAATGCCGCGGTGCCGGTGGGCGGCATGATTGAAGTGCCGGCGGCCGCCATCGCCGCGGATTTATTCGCGCGTAAACTGGATTTCCTGTCGCTCGGCACCAACGATTTGATTCAATACACCTTGGCGATTGACCGCGTGGATGATGAAGTGAACTATCTTTACGACCCGCTGCATCCATCGGTGTTGCGGCTGATCAAGCATACCATTGAGGCTGGAAAAACGGCCGGCATTCCGGTGTCCATGTGCGGAGAGATGGCTGGAGATGTTACCTATACGCGCGTGTTATTGGGCATGGGGCTGCGCGAATTCAGCATGGAGCCGGCCTCTCTGTTGGAAGTGAAACGACAAATTCGCTTGACCGATGTCAGTAAAATCAAATCGCAAGTCGCCGCTATGCTACAAACCGCGGAACCGGATCATATCAAGCGGATGGTGGATGAGATAAACGCTTGATGTTTGCGTATGCCGGGCTTTGCGTCGCCCGCGCAAGTTGCAACGGAGTCGGCACGGTCGGCGGTTTGTTACTGGTTTGCTATTCGTGGTTATGGGTTGTTGGTTATTGGCGAATGCAGTTATAGATCTTGGTGCTGCTCCTGGTGGCTGAAGCCAGGTTGCAAAAGAGCTTGTTGGTGAGGGTGGAACAGTAATTGGAATAGATCTTCTACGCATTGAACCAATAAATGGTGTAACTTTTTTAAAGGGGGACTTGACCAAGGAGTTAACTCTGCAGATGATCGTGCAAATCA
>JAHRAW010000012.1 GCA_020027415.1 Gammaproteobacteria bacterium | reverse complement strand
GCGGCAGTTGAAACCACTGCATTCGTTTCACAACTTCCGCACCAACCACGCATGCGCGCAAACTGGAACTACCCCACTTCGGTGCGCGCCGGCGCCGGACGAATCGCCGGCGGCGAACTGACGGAAGCCTGCGCCGAGTTTGGCATGCGCGCGCCGTTATTGGTCACCTATCCAGGTCTGGCGCAACTGTCGATGGCAACCAATATGGTCGCCGATTGCGCGCGGCGCGCTTTATGACGCGCATCACGGACTCTTGAACGCCATTTTAATGCTGTATGTGTTGCTCGCCAACCGCGTCGCGATTGAGGCGCGCATTGCCCGACTGGCGCACTGCTTGGAACTAACCGCGACCGTTGACGATTTTCTGCGCTAGGTGGTAGATTTACGGCCACAACTCAACATTCCCAACCGTCTCGCGCAAATCGGCGTGGATGACCGGCGCCTGCATGAAATTGGGGATATGGCGGTGGCGGATCCGTCGGCGGCAACCAATCCAATTGAGTTTGACGCCGCCGCATATCGCGCGCTCGTCGCCCGCGCGCTGCATGGCAATCTGCGGGAATACTAACCGCCGCCGCCGCCCGCTTCTGACTTTAATTTGAGCCCTAATTGATAAAGTTCATTGCGGTTTTGTTTGAGCACGCGGGCGGCGATCGCGCTGGCGCGTTTGAGCGGCATTTCCGCCATCAGCAATTGCATAATCTCGGCGGCTTCGGCAACTTGCCGCGGTTCCTGTTGGCGCGTCTGGGCGCCGCATACGATGAGCACGAATTCCCCTTTGCGATGATGCGCATCGCCCGCCAAAGTCGCGCCGACCTCGGCGACCGTGCCGCAGTAAAAAGTTTCAAATTTCTTGCTGATTTCGCGCGCCACCGTGACCGGCCGCTCGCCCCCGAACGCCTCCACCAGCGCGGCCAAGGTTGCGCCAATGCGATGACTGGCTTCGTAAAAAATCACGGTGCGCGTTTCATTTTTTAAATCTTGCAAACGTTGCGCGCGCGGACCGACTTTGGCCGGCAAAAACCCTTCAAAACAAAAACGCTCGGCGGCTTGCCCGGAAGCGGACAACGCCGCAATCAACGCGCTCGCCCCCGGCGCCGGGGTGACGGTGATGCCTTGCTCGCGCGCACCGCGCACCAAGCGATAGCCGGGGTCGCTGATCAACGGCGTGCCGGCATCGCTGATTAACGCGATATGCGCGCCGCCGTTTAGTTGCCGTAGCAAGGTCGGCAGTTGCGCGGCTTCGTTGTGCTGATGAAACGATTTCACCGGCGTGCGAATCTTAAAGTGCCGCAAGAGGGTCGCCGCGCGGCGGGTATCTTCCGCCAAAATCAAATCCACTTGGGTGAGTAAATCAATCGCGCGTAGGGTAATATCCGCCAAGTTACCGATGGGCGTGGCAACCACAAACAAAGCGCCGGTTTTGCTGTTCATATTGGTTTTGCTGTGCATGCCGATTTTGCAGTTCATGCGCGAGTCTCTTATTATTTAGATTATTTAACGCGATTATTTGGCGCGAATTCCAGTTGCCCGCGCCAGTTGTCCGCGTATGCAGTATTGCATTGTGCGTGGCGGCGCCCATGAACGCCACAGCCCTAACCCCGGATCAGGAAAAAATCTTGCCAACCCCGTTGCTCAATGGTCGCCTTGGCGGCGGCGCGCTGATATTCGTGTTTATGGGCGCATGGATTTCTGCGGCAGGTGCGGCGTTATCGTTGCCGCAGTCACGGTCACCGCGCCTCGCCCATGCCATAGATGACGCATCACCAATCACCGCGCCGCATGAATATGCGGTTGATAAAAACTTTGCCAACCAACCAACCGGTTCGTTTGCCCAGAGCATAGCGGCACTGTCCGGGGATTCTGCGGCGGCGCGGTTGCAAGAAATCGCCCGGCTCATCCAAACCGGGCAACTTGCCGAGGCGCAAGCCGGGTTCGTGCAATTGCAAAGCAAGCCCTTGAACATCGCCCAGCGCCGCGAGATGCAGTTTCGCCAAGCGCAACTCGCCTACGCCTTGGGGCAGTATGCGCACGCGATTGAATGGCTGCGTAGGATTCATCCATCTGCAAACTCGGCGACAACTTCGGCAATTAATGCAAACCTCCATCCACCCGCGGCAAGCGGCATGCAGATTCTGCGGTTGCTGGCTGATGCACAGCAGGCGCTTGGGCGGCGCAGCGATGCGCTACTGACGCTGCTGCGCTTAGATGCATTGTTAGCGCCGACTGAGCGCCTCGCCCACCAACGGCGCATCCTCGCGTTGCTCAACTCGCTGGATTCGCTGAGCCGCTCGTTACTGCGGGAGAAATTGCTGCGGGAAAACACGGTCATGGCAACCCTCAACGGCTGGCTCACCTTGAGTGACATTGCGCGCTTGGCGACGCCGCAACAACGGCGGCACGCGCTCCGCCAGTGGCGCGCGCACTATCCCGACCATCCGGCGACTACCGCCTTGTTATTGGCATCCGAGCCACTGAGCCGACGCCAGCACATCGCCATGTTACTGCCGATTACCTCGCCATTTGGCAAATCGGCGCAGGCATTTTACGACGGCTTTCTGGCTGCCCGCGAGCGCGACCTGAGCGCCGCCCAGCCCACGGTAAGTTTGATGGATATTGGCGAAGCCCCCGCGTTAGCGCCGTTGTATGCGCGCACCGCGGTGCAGGGCGGCGCCGATTTCATCGTCGGTCCGTTGGGGCGCAAAGCCGTGAACGCGCTGCTTAGCGGCGCTCGTCCGCGGCTGCCCACCTTAGTGCTCGGCAATATCCCGGCGCACCACAGCGCGCCCAATTTGTACGGCATCAGCCTATCGCCAGAACCGGAAGCCCGACAAGCCGCCGACCGAGCGTTTGCCGATGGGCACCGAAAAGCCAGCGTTTTTCACAGCGATTCGGAATGGGGACAGCGAGTCGCCACGGCTTTCGCGCAGCGGTGGGAAGTCCTCGGCGGAGTGGTGGTGGATCAGCGTTCCTTTCCGCGCCGCATTTCCGACTATTCCCAAATCATTCAAGAACTGCTTGGCTTAAAAGATAGCCTCGCGCGCGAGCAAAATTTGGCAGCCCAACTCCAACTGGAGTTGGAATTCACCCCGCGCCGCCGCGACGACCTTGATTTCTTGTTTCTCGCCGCCCAAGCGGAACAAGCGCGGTTGGTCGCGCCCCAACTGCGATTTTTTCAAGCCCACGATTTGCCGTTGTATGCCACCTCGCATGTGTATAGCGGCACCCCAAACCCGGCCACCGATGCCGACTTAAACGGCGTCTTATTCGGCGATATGGATTGGATGATAGAGGCCGCCGCTTGGTCGCAGCCGACGCGCAGCGCGCCCGCCGAGCGCGCGGCAAGCCAGTATTATCATACCGGTCTGGACCGACTCTATGCGCTCGGGTTAGAAAGTTATCGCTTGATTCCGCTGTTGCCGACCTTGCGCGAACAACCATGGCGACGCTATCTCGGCAACGCCGTACATGTCAGCGTGCAAGCGGACGGCAACGCCGTGCGACACCTCGCTTGGGCGCGATTTGAACGGGGCTTGCCGGTGCCAGTGGCGCCCATTTCCAACCCGGTTGGCGCGCCGCAGCAGTGAAACTAAATCGGCTCCTGCCCTACCATCTGCGGCGCGGCGCGGCGGCGGAAAAAACGGCGCTTGCCTACTTACAAGCCAACGGCTTACAATTGTTGCAACGCAACTATCGTTGCGCGCATGGAGAATTGGATATCATAATGCGCGACCAACAAGAACTGGTGTTTGTGGAAGTTCGCTATCGCGGCTCGGAGCAGTTTGGCGGCGCGGCGCGTAGCGTCAATGCCGCCAAGCGGCGAAAAATAAAATTGTCCGGCGAATCTTTTCTGCAACA
This sequence comes from Gammaproteobacteria bacterium, assembly GCA_020027415.1. Taxonomy (GTDB): domain Bacteria; phylum Pseudomonadota; class Gammaproteobacteria; order Arenicellales; family Poriferihabitantaceae; genus JAHRAW01. Next base: position 5,126 of record JAHRAW010000012.1, on the reverse strand, counting down.
GCATGCGCATCTGGGATCCGCCGGTTGCCGCTTTGATGTGATGGCGCTCAGCGGCGGCGCCCCCAACTATCACATTGAGTGGATTCGCGATGCATTTTGATGAACAATTTCAGCTTGAAAACAACGGAGCGAAATGAATAATCACCTTGAAAACGCCGCGGCGCACGTGGACGCGCTATTTTCCGACAACCTGCAAGCCGTTGCCGCCGCCCGCCGCGCCTTGGGCGGCGTAATCGCCGAAGCGGCGGTATCGTTGGCCAGCGCGCTTGACAACAACGGCAAAATTCTGCTCTGCGGCAATGGCGGTTCGGCCAGCGACAGCCTGCATTTTTCCAGCGAATTGCTGAATAAGTTTCAGCAAGTTCGCCGTCCGTTACCCGCCATCAGTCTGGTCGCGGATGTGGCGACGCTGACTTCCATATCCAACGATGAAAGTTATGCAGCGGTGTTCGCTAAACAAGTGGAAGCCTTAGGCAAACCCGAAGACCGGTTGGTGGTCATCACCTCATCGGGCAACTCACCAAGCATTCTGCAAGCGGTGCGCGCCGCCCACGCGAAGGGCATGATCTGCATCGCGTTGAACGGCAGAGACGGCGGCGCGTTGTCGCCGATATTGCAAGCGCGCGATATAGATATTTTGGTCGCCGGCCATTCCACCGCTCGCATCCAAGAAATCCACGGTATAATCATCCACGCTTTCTGCGAACTCATTGACCGCCAACTTTTTGAGGAAAACTAACGATGGATTACACTTTTGAAACCGCCCGCAAAACTAAATCGAGCGGCGTGAAATCAATCGCCGCATGCCTGTTGTTAGGCGGCGCGTTCATGGGAGTAAGCGCCTGCGTGCCGTTGCTTCTCACCGCCGCCACGGTAACCGTGTTGGATGTTTCGCAGGACCGCCGCACCGCCGGCACTTATCTGGATGACAACAAACTGGAAATTAGATTGCGCAACGATATTGCGCAGGACCAATCTCTGACCGGCATCAATGCGAGCGTGACCGCGTTCAATGGCATCGTCTTGCTGACCGGCGAAGCGAACAGCGACGTGCAACGGCAACGCGTGAGCCAACTGGCGGAAACTTATAAGACCAGCGGCGAGGTCAGGAATGTAGTCAACGAACTGAAACTGGCGGGCAAAACCAATATCTCCAGCCGCATCAACGACACTTGGATTACCGCCAAGGTGAAAGCCAGACTGCTGAAAGCCAAAAACCTGCCCGCCAGCACCGTTAAAGTGGTCACCGAGCACGGCAAAGTTTATCTGTTGGGACAGGTCACCGCCATAGAAGCCGAAGCCGCGGTGGCCGCCATTCACGGCATCGGCGGCGTGACTCATATTGTCAAGGTGTTTGAGTATATTGAATAGTCCGCGCATGCGGTAAGCGCGCTATGCGCATGCCGGCAGCCACTGGAGCGTTGCGCTTGTGAGCAAGTCTGCCCCCATTGACCTAAAAATTTATTCTCCAGCCGGCGGCGGAGCCGAAGATGCATTGGACGATTGGCTTGCGCAATTCCCGCGCCCATGGGTGTTCACCAACGGGTGCTTTGATATCCTACACCGCGGGCATGTTACTCACCTTGAAACCGCCGCCACGTTGGGCGCAACTTTATTGGTCGGCGTTAACAGCGACGCTTCGGTGCGCTTGTTAGGCAAGGGCGGCGACCGCCCGATTAATTGCCTGCAAGATCGCATGGCGTTGCTCGCCGCTTTGGCGTCGGTGGACGCGGTGATTTCTTATGAACAAGCGACGCCGCTTGAACTAATCCTGCAAGTACAGCCTGAGCATCTGGTCAAGGGCGGCGATTGGTCTGCGGAGCGGATGGTCGGCGGCAAGCAAGTCATCCGCCGCGGCGGGCAAGTTCATTCACTGTCCTACGACCCCCGTTTTCAGCATTCCACTTCTAAACTGATTGCGCGAATTCGCGCCGCTTCATCAGCATAAACCGCCTTGCCGTGCGCGGTTACATGCGCGGCGATTGCATGTTTATTCAGCGCTCGCCGGCGTAAAAGATTGGGCGAAAAATTGGCGCCAGTTGCGCCCCATGATTTGCTGTACTTCGGGCTCGGAAAACCCGGTTTGCGCGAGCCCAGCGGCGATATTGTCATACTGCGTGCTGTCGCTGAACCACTGCGGCGGTTGGGGCCAACCCGCCTGCTTGGCGCTTCCTTCGCCATAATCCAGGGACTTACTCCAACGACCATTCCGCATCCAGTTGACCACCGTATCGGGTTGTTGCTGACACAAATCCGAGCCCAGCCCCAGATGTTCCACGCCGACCAACTCGGCGGTGCGGGCGACCATGCTGCAAAAATCCTCCAGCCGACACGCCGAGCCATTTTTCAGGTGGAACGGATACAGACTGAAACCAAACATGCCGCCGCGCGCGGCAAGCGCCTTGATGACTTGTGCGGATTTGTTGCGTAGCGCCGGTTCAAACGAAGTCGGGTTTGCGTGGGTGATGGCAATCGGGCGGGACGAAAGTTCTATCGCTTCCAGCGTTGACCGCTCGGCGCTATGCGACATGTCAATGACCATGCCGACGCGATTCATTTCGCGGATCACTTGCTTGCCAAAACGGGTAATTCCGCAATCGCGTTGTTCGTAACAACCGGTTGCCAGCGGACTCTGATTGTTATAACTGAGTTGCATGAAGCGCACGCCCAAGGTGTGAAAAATCTCCACTAAGGAATAATCATCCTCAATCGGCGAGCAATTCTGAAAGCCGAACACGACGCCGGTTTTGTCGGCTTCGGCGGCGGCGGCGACCTCCTCAGCGGTGCCGACTTGCATGATTAAATCATGGTGTTGCGCAAACAACTGATTCCACTTGCCGATGTTGCGCAAGGTTTCCACGCAAGTTTCGTGGTAGGCGATGGTGACATGCACGCAAGCCAACCGCCCGCGGCGCATCTGTTGGAAAATCGCGCGGCTCCAGTTGGAGTATTGAAGTCCGTCAATAATCAATTGGTCACCATGGGCGTTGAGTGAACGCGGCAAAGTCTTAGGCAAGTTAATATTTGAGGTAAGTCGTTTTCACTTGGGTATAAAACTCGGCGGCGTATTGTCCTTGTTCGCGACTTCCGAAACTGGAATTTTTGCGCCCGCCGAACGGCACATGATAATCGGTGCCGGAAGTAGGCAAGTTGACCATCACGCAACCGGCGTTGGCATGCCGTTTGAAATGGTTTGCGCAGGACAATGATTGGGTGATGATGCCGGCGGTCAAGCCAAACTCGGTGTCGTTCGCCAACGCCAACGCGTGTTCGTAATCGTCGGCGGCGAGTACGCATGTCAACGGACCAAAAACCTCTTCGCAGTTCAAGCGCATGGCGTTGTCGCCGCCGATGAAAAGCGCCGGCTTCATATAATATCCGGGGGTGGCGAGTTCCAGTTTTTCTCCACCGCAAACCAGTTGCGCGCCGGCTTCCTTCGCCACTTCTAAATAACGCTGATTTTGCGCCAACTGACGCGCATCCACCGCCGGACCAATCTGGCTACTTGGCGCCAACGCATGCCCAACCACTAACTTGGACATCGCTTGCTGCATGGCGTCTACAAATTGATCGTGGATTGCGCGCGTGACGATGAGCCTCGGTTTGCGATGGCTACAAGCGCCTTGCCACCTCAGCCTCCGCGCTTGGCGATTGTTCATCCAAGCGCTCCACCTCGCCGCTGCTCACCGCCTCTACATAATCCACCGCATCGGCGCCCCAGATTTCCGCCACCGGCGTGCCAATCTGTCCGGCGGCAAGCATCGGCATCTGGTCTTCAATATCCATGCCCGGGCGTTGCTGCATACGATATAGCGTGAATGCTATGATCAACGCAAAGGCTCCGCCAATGCCGGTGAAATAATGATTGGGACCGTATTGCGACATCAGCAACGATACGAGAATCGGTCCGGTGCTCAAACCAATTCCGGCGACCATCACCAACTGACCGCTGGCGGCGACAATCTGCTCCGGCTCCAGTCGGTCGTTGGCATACGCAATGCACACCGAATACATCGGCATGGCGACGCTGCCGAGCAAGGCAATCACCACAAAAAAGACCACGCTGCCGGCGGTTACCAACACCGCCAAGCCGCACAGCACTACCGCTACGCCGGCCATGCCGGCGATGACCAAGCGGCGTTCAATATAATCCGACAGCAACCCCAGGGGCCACTGCAACAGCAATCCGCCGAATAAAAAACACGCCATGAAAATGGACACCGCCTCATGGCTTAAGCCTTTTTGCAGCGCATACACCGCGCCCAAACCGAAGATCGTGCCATGCGCAACCCCGGTTAACATGTTGCTAATCAACGCCAGCGGCGACGCTTTGAACAATTTGCGCAGCGTCATCTTGCCGGACATTTCAAACGCCGGCGCCGGGCGCGCGGTCAGCAACATCGGAATTAACCCAAACGACACCACCACCGACACCAAAATAAATAAATCGGCGCCGGCTGGATCCGCCAAGTTCAGCAGAAACTGCCCGCCGCCCAAGCCTAAGGTAACGATCACCATATAAACCGACAGCAACTTGCCGCGAGTTTCATTGCTGGCGCGGTCGTTTAACCAACTCTCGGTGACTACATACAAGCCGGCATAACTGATGCCGGTGAGCATGCGCATCAAAGTCCAAGTAAGCGGATGAATATAGACGCTGTGAATCAAGATGGCGATGGAAGCCGCCGACGCCAGCGCGGCGAACACGCGGATATGCCCCACCCGCGTCACCAACCGCGGGGCAAGCATCGAACCGATGAAAATCCCGACGAAATAGCCGGACATCATCACCCCGGTAATGAAGGTAGGGAAACCTTCTAAGGTGGCGCGAAGCCCTAACAAAGTGCCTTGCAGCCCATTGCCAAGCATCATAAAACCGATGCCGACCAAAAGCGCCCAGGTTGCGCGTATCTCATTCAACATTGCCCACCCCCACGCAAAAATAGAGCCCACGACTGGTTGCAAATCCTACGGCTGCCGCTTCAATCACAAACGCCTTGCATGTCAGCGCCATAAGATTCAGCCCACCCAACGCCTCAACGCAACGCTGGAAATGGCGGGATTGTAACTCTAATTTGGAAAAAGCAAGTTTTTTTAATGGCGCTTTTTCGCTAACTGCGGGGGAT
>JAHRAW010000201.1 GCA_020027415.1 Gammaproteobacteria bacterium | reverse complement strand
GTTTATTTTGCTGCACTAGGCAGTAGATTACGATGGACTATAACCTAATTATTCGTCGTGTCAAGGTTTATTTTGCTGCACTAGGCAGTAGATTGCGATGGAATATAACCTAATTATTCATCTTGTCAAGGTTTATTTTTCTGCATTATGGGTAGATTGCGCGGCAATGTAACCAACCTAAGCGGCAATGTCAAGTGATATTTGGGGGAAATTGGGGTTCTCGCATGAAGATTCCAGATTAACCGAGCGCAGAAATGACGGGGTGTGGGGGTGTCAAGGGTAAGGTGGCAGGGTGGCCGGGCATGCTCCGGTTGTAATTGCAAATTAGATGCTTGAAAGAGCCGATCTTCCCGATTCCAAATTGCAGGTTGCAAGTTGCAACTGCGGGAAGCGGGAAAAAGCAGACCGCCGATGCGGGTATAATCGCGCTTGTTGTTGCTCGCACCGCCACCCGTGAAAATCGCTTTCTACGCACCGCTGAAATCGCCGCACTCGGCGCGCCCGTCCGGCGACCGGCGCATCGCGCAGTTGTTCATGCGCGCGTTGCAAAACAGCGGCTGGCGCGTGGAACTGGCGAGCGCGTTGCGCGCCTGGGAGGGGCACGGTGAGGCGCAGCGGCAATATGAAATCAAAACCCGCGGGCGACAAATCGCCGCGCAACTCATCGCGCAATACCAACGCCAGCCGCGCGCAGCGCAGCCATGCTGCTGGTTCACTTACCATGTTTATCACAAGGCGCCGGACTATCTCGGTCCGGCGGTGAGCGCGGCGTTGGATATTCCTTATGTGCTTGCCGAATGCTCGGTGGCGAATAAGCAGCGTGGCGGCGCGTGGCGGGATGGCTACGCCGATGCGGTGGTGGCGGTGCGGCATGCGGATTTAATTTTTAATTTAAATTCAGCGGATTTGCGCGGCGTGCAAGCGGTCGCGAAGCCGACAACCCCTATCGTGCAACTCAAACCATTCACCGAGTTACGCCCCGCCGCTGGCGCGCACAACAAAGCACGGTTGCGCGCTGAGTTCGCCGCTACGCATTCGTTGGACGCGAAAAAACACTGGTTGCTGTGCGTGGCGATGATGCGCGCCGGCGATAAATTAAAATCGTATCAAATGTTGGCGGCGGCCATGGCGCAGATGCAGCGCGATGATTGGCAATTGTTGGTGGTCGGCGACGGCGCGGCGGCGGCGCAAGTGCGGGCGTTATTCGGCGCCTGCCCGCGCGCTTCCATTCATTTTTTCGGTCGCCGCGAGGCGGCGTTTGTGCAGCGCATGATGCGCGCCGCCGATGTTTTCGTTTGGCCCGCGCATAACGAAGCCTTTGGTATGGCGGCGTTGGAAGCGGTTGGTTGTGGGTTGCCGGTGGTCGCCGGTAACAGCGGCGGCATCGGCGATATCGTGCAGCATGCGGTCACCGGTAGGTTGCTTGCGCAACCCGAGGCGAATTCCATGGCCGAGGAGATTGAAAAATTGCTCGCCGCACCCGCCACTTTGCAACGCATGTCGGCGAAGTGCCTAGCAACTTTTGATCAGTTTCATCAATTGGATGCGGCCGCGGTTGTAATTGATCAAGCATTGCGCAAGGTTGTGCGGCGCGGGCGTTCGTGGCGCGAAAAATAAAATTTCGTAAGACGCTTACCGTAGCCGCAACCTAAGTGTTAAGTGCTAAGTGCTAATCGCTAACTATTAAGCACGAATCGCGTCCGCAATGGCTTGCCACTGCGCGGCCGGATGTTGATTCAACGCGGCGAACAACTCCGTTAAGAATTGCCAGCACTCCGCATCATGCACGTGGTGATGGGTCAAAATGCCGGTCGCTTCGGCGCGATCCAACTTGCCATGCCGCCGCCCTTTTAAATGCGCGACCAGCGCGGCGACCGCAAGCGGCGCGCCGATGAACCGCCGCTGTTTCCAGTTGATGATATCCACATGCGTATTCAGCGCGCGAATGCCGGCAGTCGGTTCGCGCGCCGGGCGTGCGCCAAAGGTGGATAACCCCATAAAGCCGGTTTGCGCCAAACCCGCCAACAACGGCAGCGCCATGCGATTCCACGGCGGCACTAACACCGCCATGAATTGCGCGGCAAAGTGCTTGCGAAGCGCGGCCAAGCCCGCCGCCAGTTCGGCATGCATGGCGGCGGGCCGCCGATGATTGCCCAACTCCGCTTTCTTTTCATCCGGCGGGGCGTGATTGGTATGCGCAAAGCCATGCTGCAAAATCGTCACCGCCGTCCGCGGGCGCAATTGAGACGCCAACGCCACCTGCACCCCATGCGGGATGACCGCCAACGCCAACGGCGCATGGGATTGCTGCGCGAGATTTAACAACTGGCGCAGTTCCGCGGACAGCGATTGCGCATCGTCATCGCGCCACCACAGAGTCGCTTGGTCGCCGCGCTCATGCCATTGATCCAACTCGCGGTAGAGGGTTGTGCGCCAATCCGTCATGGGAATCACGGAGTGCATGGAGTGGGCGCGCGCTGCTGGCGGGCAAAACACTCTTCAATGAAGGCGGTGCTCGCCGCGGCGCCGTCCATTTTTAAGGTCCGACAATGGGATAAATCCAAGTTCGCGGCGCGCTCAATGGCTGCCGCCAGTTGCGGCGGCGTCAAATCTGGTTCTGGCACCACCACCGCCCTGCCCATTTGCGACATTTTTTGCGCGCGATGCGTCTGTTCGGTTTCACCATACCTGGCAAACGGCACCAACACCGAACGGCAGTTCGCCGCCACCGCATCCAACACCGTGTTGTAGCCGGCTTGGGAAATGGACACCGCGCAGGCGGCGAGTAATTCGGCAAAGTCGGCGCGGTTGCGTTGCACGATGATATGCGGGTCGGCGTGATTTTTGAGTTCGTGGTATTGCGCTGACGGCAGATTCGGCCCCACCAAAATCCGCCAAGTTCGGTCTTGCATGCGGCTAACACGCTTGGCCGCAAGCGCGGTTTGCAACAATTGGAAACCAACCGCGCCGCCGCCGGCTGAGACGATAATCGGCGCCGGGGATTGGTTGTCGTTGCTATTGTCGTTGTTGCCGCCGCTACTCTGGCGCGCGCGACTTGCCGAATGCAGATAGCCGGAATGAAAAACCTCGGCGCTCAGTTGCGCCGCCAATGGAAAGGTGTCCGCCAACGTGGATACCGCCGGGTCGGCATGCACTAACACCGCGTCAAACCAAGCCTGCACTTCGGCGATCGTTTGCCGATACCGCGCCGCGCTGCGCAATTGCAAAATATCGCGCACCGAACAAAAAGTCAGCGGGCGCGGAGTCATGCGCGACACCATCTGCAACAGCGGCAACAATTCAAAGCGCAACGCGCGCCGACCAAACGGAAAGGTCTCTATGATCAACACCTGCGGCGCCTCAGCGCGCACCAGTTGCAATAACTGCTGCCTCCGGCGTCGCTTGAAATCGGCCGACAGCGGCGCATCATTTGCTTGCAATAATTGGGTGAAATCCCCGTCCGCAATTTTAATCGCCGGCAACTGCAAGCACGCATAGCCGTTGCGGTCTTCGCGGCGATCGGTTGGCACGCCGCCGCAAATCAGCGTTACGCGGTGACCAGCCGTCGCTAAGGCGGTCGCCAAGGCGCGCATGCGCACTACATGTCCGCCGCCCAATAAGTGCTGCACATAAATGTGAATTCGCAAGTTGTGAACCGACTTGCTCAATTGCTCAATTTATGTGCGACTTCGCATCGTTGCCTAACATGGAAGTGACTCGCGCGCACACTTGTTGCATGCCGTCTAACATACCGGCTGGCAATTTTTCCGCCGGGCGAGGTTGCGCGGTCAGGTTCTCCAACAATGGCAGCAATTTCTCGGCGTTGCTGTGCTGCGGTTCCAACATGCTGAGCAAGCCAAGTTCGGCGGCGCGGCGCGCGCGGATTAATTGTTCGGCGCGCGGTTCGTAGCGGGGTATCACAATCGCCGGCTTGTTGAAACTCAAAATTTCGCAGAAGGTGTTGTAACCGCCCATGGTGACTAACCCGGCGGCATTTTCAATCAAACTTTCCATGCGCGGATGATAATCCAGCACCGTTATATTGCGCATATCGGCGCAGCGATGTTTGAAGCGCACGCGCTGCGCTTCATCCATAAACGGACCCAACACTACGACCACCGCCACAACCGCAGTGTTTCCAAACCTCTTGCTGCGCTGCAAAGTTTTCAGCACCAATGCCACCATTGCCTCGCCGTCTTTGCCGCCGCCGGGGGAGACTAAAATGTAGGGCTGGTCGCGGTAGGGGCGAAAGGCGTCGTCCACCGGGGGGCGTTTCAAGTAGCCGGTGAAAACGATTTTGCGCGCGCTCTCAGGCGACAGCGCGAAACCCTGCAACGGATGATAAAACGCCTCCAGCCCGTAAATCCAAACCTCATCATACAAGTCATCCACCGCCGCCAACGCCGATTTTCGATGCCATTCACTGCGCAGCGATTCCGGGTCGTCCATCACATCGCGCAAGCCAAGCACCGTCCGCGTGCCGCGCGCGCGCAACATATGCAAGGTGTTGCTTACCTCGCCTTCCAACCCCAACGGCTCCTTATCCACTAAAAACAAATCCGGGGCGAACACTTTCGCGGTCTGCTGAATGATGGCTTCGCGCATCGCCATGGTCTGATTGAGGTCAATGTGCAATCCCAACGAGGTGTAACTGCCGTCCTTGAGTTTAATGACCCCGGGAATGCGCACAAAATCCACCCGCGCGCGAAATTCAAAACTGCCGATCACCGGCGAGCCGGATAGAATCAATACCGAGATTCCTTTGAATTTGCCGACCAGTTCATGCGCGATTGCCCGACAACGGCGCAAGTGGCCCAAACCAAACGTGTCATGGCTGTACATCAACACCCGCGCATTGTCCAAGCGGCTCTGGGCGGGCATGTTCATGGGCGGTTGGCGGGGCAACGGCTTGCCAATAGGGTTGCAAGCATTGGGCGGCGAGCACGCGCCACAAGCGGCGAAACCGAGTGCTCGATTTCAGTTGCGCGCGCGAGGCAGTTGCGCGCGCACGCCGCTTGCCGATTAAGCGCGTAGGCGGATTAGGCCGGTTCTTGGTCGCCGACAGCCGACTCCGACTCGTCCGCATCCGAGCCGCCGGCGCCAAATAACAGCACGATGGTTTGCAGCAGTTGCGCAATTTTTTCCGCATCCGACTCGCGCTCCACCCAGTTGTATTCGGTAATCGGGCGGTTGCTGTTGGCTTGCTTGGCGATTTTTTCCTGCCGGCGGTGGGTAACGAATAATTTGGTGCCGTTCGGTGGGTCGCGTTGTAGGCGGAAGGCGAATTTATCCAGCGCGGTGCGCCGCGCGATGAAGTTCTGCACCAAGCCGGCCACGATGCCGCCGCCGGAAGGTTTCGTTTCGCGGTTGGCGAACCAGTCGGTTTCCATCAACCCGGCTTGCGGCTGATAGTTGCTGAGGTCAACTCCCTGAAACGCCCAGAACTCGCTTAGTTTGCGCCACACCACCTCCACTTCGGCGTCAATCTCCAGCCACGACTGGTTTTGATCCGATTGAATGGTCGCACCAATCACTTCGGGTAACACCCGCAACTCGCCGCGGGCGCTGCTGTTCGCCCGCACTTTGTCGTTGGCGGAGGCGAGCAAATCCGGGGGCAACGCCAACGCGGCGCGACCGCTGTCCTGCTCGGAGAATAAATCCCGCACCGAAAATAACTCGCCGCGGGCGTCCTCTTGGTCTACTTCGTGATCCGCCTGCTGCGGGTTGGAGGAACACGACAGCAACAATAACGCCGTCGCCAGAACAAGAAAAGCACGCAATTTGGTCATGGGTATGGGCCTGAGTGAAACCTGAGAAAGGATGAACTACTTAACAATGACTTTACCACATATTTGGCAAGCCCTGACCGCGCGTTCGCCCGGGCCAACCTACGATGCGCGCGCCGTCTTAATCGTGCCTTTTGGCATCATCTGCGCGACTGCCATGCGCTGCACTTTGATGCGCACTTCGGCGGCGATTTCCACCGTGACGAAGTGGTCATCCACATTGGTGATTTTTCCTAACACCCCGCCGTTGGTGACGATTTCATCCCCTTTGGCTAATTCCGCGACCATGGTTTTGTGTTGCTTGGCGCGTTTTTGTTGGGGCCGAATCAGCAACAGATAAAAAACCACAAAAATTAAAATGATCGGCAAAAAACTGAGCAGCCCGCCGCCGCCGATACCGCCCTGCGCCCACGCATCGGAAATGAAGAAACTGGAAATGGAAGCAATGGAAAAACTGGAAATGGAAAAACTCATAGTTCAACCCACAAAGTTGATGATGAAATTGGATTATTAACTAACCCGCGAAAAATTTCAGAATCCAGTGTAGCACATCCGGCGCGGTAAATGGCAGCCATACTCAGGCGGTAAAAATGTCTGCCATAGCGGTAAAGTTATTGACTTCATGGGTGGCGGCGAACTCCCATGGATCAAACGCCACCGCCGGATTGCAGCGCAACCACACCGCCCGCATGCCGATGGCGCGCGCGCCGCAAATGTCAAACGGGTTGCTGGAAATGAGCCAACTCTGCTCCGCCGTGGCGTGCGCGCGTTTGAGGAAGCGGCGATATACCGCCGGATCCGGCTTGAATGATGATACTTCATCTACGCTGACTACGGCGGCAAAATAAGCGCGCAAGCCGGCGTGGGTTAGCAGGAGTTGCAAGTCGTCCGCTCTGCCGTTGGAAAAAGCATACATTTTCATGCCGGATTCCGCCACGCGGTTGAGTCCCGCTAACACATCGTCAAACGCCGGTAGATGCAAGTATTGCGCCATCAAGCGGTCGCGCGTGGCGGCGTCAAAATCGGCTGGCGGCGCGGCGCAACAATAATCAAGCGCCTGACGAGTGCAAACGCGGAAATCCCGATACCGCCCCATCGCCGCATAGCGAAACGTATATTCCAGTTGTTTGGCGCGCCATTGATCGGAAAACGCAACCGCAGCGGCGCGCGCGCCAAGCAGTTTTTGCAACGCGGCGACCACGCCCGCGGTGTCAATCAAAGTGCCATACACATCAAAAGCAAGCGTGGTTTTCGGGGTGCGCATTAATGTGCCTCGTTGCGGTTTGCGGCTTATGGTTTGCTGGTGGAGCATTCGCATGATAAACCGATTTAGAGCGCGGTTGCGGTTGCGAATCGATCGCGGGCGATTGAGCCCAAGTGGACAGCATGCTACAATATTAATGTATATTCCATGCAGAGTTTGCCAATGAGTAGCGAGATGTTTTCCAGTGACGCGAACGACGAGAAAGAGGACTCGTTACCCGGCTCGCCCCCAGCCGATTTACCCCCCCCCCTACTACGATTAACAACCAATGCGCAACACTCTCTACACCGACGGCTTGGAAAAATGCGCCGCCAACTACGCGCCGCTGACTCCCCTCGGCTTTTTGGAACGCAGCGCTTCGGTATATCCGCAACATATCGCCGTCATTGATGGAGTGGTGCAGAAGACCTGGCGGGAGGTGGAACAGCGTTGTCGGCGCGCGGCGTCGGCTTTTGCGCAGCACGGCATTGGTAAGAACGATACGGTGGCAATTCTCGCGCCGAATTCGTTGGCGATGTATGAAAGCCACTTTGCAGTGCCGATGGCCGGCGCGGTGCTGAACGCCATCAACACGCGCTTGGATGCGGACAGCGTCGCTTTTATTCTGCGGCACGGCGAAGCCAAAGCGTTGTTGGTGGATCGAGAGTTAGCGGAATTGGCGCGCGCGGCGCTGGTAAAAATCAAGCCGACGAGCATTGAGTTGGTTATTGATATTGAAACCGATGGCGCGCCGCCGCCGAAACCCGCCACCGCGCCGCTTGGCAATCTCACGTATGCCGATTTTCTCGCCGCCGGCGATCCGCAGTTCGCGTGGCAACCGCCGGCGGATGAGTGGGACGCCATTTCGCTGAACTACACCTCCGGCACCACCGGCGATCCGAAGGGCGTGGTGTATCATCATCGCGGCGCCTATCTTAACGCGCTCAGCAATTTGGTCGGCTGGCAAATGCCGCATCATCCGGTGTATTTATGGACTTTGCCGATGTTTCATTGCAATGGCTGGTGCTTTCCATGGTCGTTGGCGGCGGTTGCCGGCACCAGCGTTTGTTTGCGGCAAGTGACCGCGGCAAGTATTTATCAAGCCATCGCCGCGCATCGGGTTACGCATTTTTGCGGCGCGCCGATCATTATGAATATGCTGATCAACGCCACCCAGCAGGAACAGCGCGAATTCTCTCAGCAAGTGGATATGATGACCGCCGCCGCGCCGCCGCCGGCGGCGGTGTTATCCGCCATGGCAGCAAAAGGGTTTCGGGTTACGCATGTATATGGCTTGACCGAAACTTACGGACCGGCGGTAATTTGCGCGTGGCATGCGCAGTGGGATCAACTTTCGCGCGCCGAGAAGGCGGAAAAAAACGCCCGCCAAGGCGTGCGCTATCACGCGCTTGAGGGCTTGGAGGTGCATAACCCGGAAACCATGCAAGCGGTGAAACGCGACGGGCTGGAGATGGGGGAAACCATGTTTCGCGGCAATATCGTAATGAAGGGCTATCTGAAAAATCCGCGCACCACCGCCCGTGCGTTTGCCGATGGCTGGTTTCATTCCGGCGACCTCGGCGTGCTTCATTCGGATAACTATTTGCAACTCAAAGATCGCTCCAAAGATGTCATCATCTCCGGCGGCGAAAATATCTCCTCCATTGAAGTGGAAGATTGCCTCTACCGCCACCCGCAAGTGTCGGAAGCGGCGGTGGTCGCCAAGCCCGATGAAAAATGGGGCGAAACCCCCTGCGCCTTCGTGCAACCCACGCCGAACTCCACCCTCACCGAAGCCGAACTCATTGTTTATTGCCGAGAACATCTCGCCCATTTCAAAGCGCCAAGCAAAGTCGTGTTTGGCGAACTGCCGAAAACTTCCACCGGTAAAGTGCAGAAATTTAAACTGCGGGAAGTTGCCAAGAAGTTAGCAGTTTAATTGTCGGGGCGTAGGCTGGCAAAGCGCTTCGTAAAATGGTTTCGCATCGCCGGCAAACGGGCGTTTATCGGCGGCGCATTTTTCACTAAAACACGATGGCAAAAATCAACGACTTAGATTTAAAAGAATGGAAGCAATACGAAGATATTGTGACCGATAGTTTGTGGATTATGCATGGGCGCGACAAAAGCGGCGCACACAATAACGCTTATCACGGTAATTTTATCCCGCAGATTCCGCATCAAATGATGCGGCGGTTCACCCAACAAGGCGATGTCGTGTTGGACGCTTTTTTAGGACACGGCACCACGCTGATTGAAGCAAAAAGATTGGGCCGACACGGCATCGGAATTGAATTGATTCCCGAAGTGGCAAGCGCAGCGCGGCATAACATCCGCCAACAAATTGCAAGCGACGAGAAAGCATGCAGCCAAGTTGTGGTTGCCGACAGCGCCGCCAAACCCGCGCGCGAAAAAGT
>JAHRAW010000227.1 GCA_020027415.1 Gammaproteobacteria bacterium | reverse complement strand
CAAAAATCAACGCAGTTTGCCACGGTGGATTTTTCCACCACCTCGTTTGTCAAGGAAGTGAGTCGCGCCCGCACCTTCGGCTTTATGCATGATTTGGAAGCCTTGCGCGACGCCGGTTTGGCGCAAGGCGGCAATTTTGACAACGCCATCGTCATGGATTCATACCGCATCCTCAACGAAGACGGCTTGCGTCATGAAGATGAATTCGTCAAACACAAAGTGCTGGATGCGATTGGCGATTTATACCTGCTTGGGCATCCGTTAATCGGCGCTTTCAGCGCCTACAAATCGGGGCATGCGCTGAACAATCGCTTGTTGCAAAAATTGGTGAGAGACCAGTCGGCGTGGGAATTGGTTTCATACGCAGATGAAGCCGAAGTGCCGATTGCGTTTGCCCCGACTGTGGTCGCGGTGTGAAAGGTTGCGGCGCTAAAGGCTAAGGCGCTAAAGGCTAAGGCGCTAAAGGCGAAGATGGAAGAGCGTGTTCCGCCAATTTGAGAAGCGCCTGTTGCAACTGCGGATGGCGGATTTGTGCGGCTAAATGTTTAATCTGCGCCGCGTTTTCGGCGGACAATCGCGTCGCCGTTGGTTTGGGCGTGGGCTTTGGTTGGTGCGGTTTGACAAACGCTGGTGGGCGATTTTTCACCGTCACCGAATGAACATGCACGCCATAGCCGGCGAGCATTTGCGTTAAACGTTGCGTTTGGTGTCTGATTTCAGCGCCCCAAGCCGACGATTCAACGAACACCACCAACCGCCCGGAGGTAAATAACAAAGGGAAACTGTGCAAGTTAACCGCCCCCAATTGCAGTTTCTCATTCCACAACCGCAGCAGACGGGTTTGCGCAACCGACTCAATCGGGCGGTCGCCGTGAGTCGGTAACGCGGTGCGCAACAAATTAGCAATCGTTTCAAATTCTTTCATTGCGGAATTATACGCGTATCACGGGTCAGTAGAGTGCCACAAATACTGAAAAAAATATTTGGCGACCGCAACCAGCGGTTGTTAAAAAATATCGGCAAGACGGTCGCCCGCATCAACGAGTTGGAAGCCGCTATTGCGGCGCTCAGCGATGCAGATTTGGCGGGCAAAACCACGCAGTTCCGCGCGCGCCTTGCAGACCGCGCGACGCCGGATGAAATCCTCGCAGAAGCCTTTGCGGTGGTGCGCGAAGCCTCGGTGCGCACCACCGGCTTGCGTCATTTTGATGTGCAGTTGGTGGGCGGCGTGGTGCTTAACAGCGGCAAGATCGCCGAAATGAAAACCGGCGAAGGCAAAACTTTGGTGGCGACTTTGCCCGCTTACTTAAACGCGCTGGCCGGGGTTGCGGTGCATATCGTCACGGTCAACGATTATCTGGCGCAGCGCGACGCCGACTGGATGGGGAAAATCTATCGCTTCCTCGGGCTGAGCGTGGGCGTGGTTAAATCCGGACAAGACGGCGAGCAAAAACGCGCCGCTTATCAAAGCGATATCGTCTACGGCACCAACAACGAATTCGGTTTTGATTATTTGCGCGACAACATGGCGTTCACCGCCGAGCAACGCGGTCAGCGCGGACTCGGTTTTGTCATCGTGGACGAAGTTGATTCCATCTTGATAGACGAAGCCAGAACGCCGTTGATTATTTCCGGACCCGCCGAAGAAAGCACCGGCTTGTATGCCAAAGTCAATCACATCGCGCCAAAATTGCAACGCCAGCAAGACGAGGACGGTCCCGGCGATTTCACCTTGGAGGAGAAGAGCAAGCAGGTTGTGCTTACCGAGCAGGGACATGAAATGGCCGAGCAATTGTTGGTGGACGCCGGCTTGTTGCCGGAAGGCGGCAGTTTGTATGAGATTGCCAACATCGGCTTGATGCAGCATGTGCATGCGGCGTTGCGCGCGCATCATTTGTTTCATCGCGATGTCGCCTACATCGTGCGCGACCGGCAGATCATCATCATTGACGAATTCACCGGGCGGATGATGCCGGGAAGGCGCTGGTCGGACGGACTGCATCAAGCGATTGAAGCCAAGGAAGAAGTGCCGATACAGCAGGAGAATCAGACGCTGGCTTCCATTACCTTTCAGAACTACTTCCGTCTTTATCAAACGCTCTCCGGCATGACCGGCACCGCCGACACCGAAGCCGCGGAATTTGCGCAAATCTATGATCTGGAAGTGGTGATCATTCCGCCCAATCAACCCATGATTCGCGTTGACCGAGCGGATTTGGTGTATCGCACCGAGCGCGAGAAATTCAACGCCATCATCGCCGAGATTCAGGACTGCGGCGCATGTCGGCAGCCGGTGTTGGTGGGCACCGCTTCCATAGAATCATCCGAGAAGTTGTCCGAGTTGCTGCGGCAAAGCGGCGTCGCGCACAAGGTGCTAAATGCCAAGCACCACGACCAGGAGGCGCACATCATCGCCGAAGCCGGACGCCCCGGCACGGTGACCATCGCCACCAACATGGCTGGGCGCGGCACCGACATCGTGCTTGGCGGCAACCTTGAACAAGAACTGGAAAACCGCGCCGACGGCGTGGAGGTGGAAGCAGTGCGGCAAGCCTGGCAACAGCGACATCAGCAGGTGTTGGCAGCCGGCGGCTTGCATGTGTTAGGCACCGAGAGAAATGAATCGCGGCGGGTGGATAACCAGTTGCGCGGACGCTGTGGGCGACAGGGGGACGCCGGCTCAACGCGCTATCACTTGTCGCTGGAAGATAACTTGATGCGTATTTTTGGCTCCGAGCGAATTTCCGGATTGATGCAGAAATTAGGCATGCAAGAAGGCGAAGCCATTGAGCATCCATGGGTGACTCGCGCCATCGCCAACGCGCAAATGAAAGTGGAAGGGCATAACTTTGACGCGCGCAAGCAGTTGCTTGAGTATGACGATGTCGCCAACGAACAGCGCAAAGTGATTTATCAGCAACGCAACATGCTAATGGAGAGCGATGACATCTCGGAATATATTAATCATATTCGGCGCGAAGTGGTCGCCCAAGTGATTGACCGCAGCGTTCCGCCCGCTACTATGGAAGAGCAGTGGGATGTCCCCGCGCTGGAACATGATATGCACACCGACTTCGGCATTAAGTTGCCGGTGGGCGAATGGTTGGCGCAGGACGACTCGCTGCATGAAGAAAAATTGCGCAACAAAATTCAGCAAGCAATCGCCGACTTGAGCGCGGACAAAGAACAGCAAATCGGCGCCGCCGGCATGCGGCACTTTGAAAAAGTGATGATGCTTAAGGTGTTGGACGAGCAATGGAAAGAGCATTTGTTTAATATGGACCATCTGCGACAGGGCATTCACTTGCGCGGGTATGCGCAGAAAAATCCCAAGCAAGAATACAAGCGCGAAGCCTTTGAGATGTTCACCGTGATGCTGGAGAATGTTAAATTTGAAACCACCTCCATGTTGGCGCGCTTGCACATCCCCACCGAACATGAAATCGCCGAAATGGAGGCGCAGCGGCGACGGCGGCAATCCATGAATTTTATTCATGACGAGGCCTCGGCGACGCAGCCCACGGACGCGCAAAAATCGCGCGGCTGGCGTTCAATTGACGTAATCTCCGGCGACCAACCGTTCGTTCGCAAAACCAAAAAAATCGGGCGCAATGATCCATGCCCATGCGCTTCCGGCAAGAAATATAAACAATGCCACGGCAAACTGGCAACTTAGCTACAACCGCAAAGGCAAGTTATGGCGGAAGTGATCCGCCACCCACCGGCGCACGCAAAATCATTAGCACAAGCGCAACGCCGGTCAAATCTCGCATGAAAATTTCTCCACTTGCGCCGCACGCTTTCCCGCAGTTACCGCCGATAAAAGGCGTGCGGCTGGCGGTCGCCGAGACCGCGATGAAATACCAAAACCGCGATGATTTAATGTTGGCGGAGTTCGCCGCAGATACCGTGGCCGCCGGTTTGTTGACACGTTCAAGCACCGCCGCCGCGCCGATTATCTGGTGTCGCCGCCAACTGCCAAGCGCAAGCCATGCGCCGCGCGCGTTATTAGTCAACGCCGGCAACGCCAATGCGTTCACCGGGCAAAGCGGCTATCAACATGTAGTGGAAACTTGTCGCGCGGTGGCCGCCGCATTAGACTGCCAAGCCGAACAAGTGTTGGTCGCTTCCACCGGCGTCATCGGCGAACCATTGGCAGTGGAAAAAATTGTCGCGGCGACGCCGCAGTTGGCGAAGTCGCCGGCGCCGGACATTTGGCGCCGCGCCGCCGCCGCCATTTTAACCACCGACACCTTCGCCAAAGGCGCCACCGCAAGCGCGGAGATTGACGGCGTGGCGGTGCGCATCAACGGGGTTGCCAAAGGCGCCGGCATGATTGAGCCCAATATGGCGACCTTGCTCGCCTTCCTGTTCACCGACGCGAACATTCCCCGCCAAAGTTTGCAAACCATGTTGGCGGCGGCAAACGAAAAATCGTTCAACGCCATCACTGTGGACGGCGACACTTCAACTAACGATGCATGCATGATTTTCGCCACCGGCGCCGCCGATAACTCAGCCACTGCGCACACCTCCTATCAATCTTTTCAGCGCGCGTTGCAGCAAGTGATGACCGACCTTGCCTTGCAAGTGGTGCGCGATGGTGAAGGCGCGCAAAAGATCATTAGCATAGCGGTGCGCGGCGCCGCCAATCATCAGTCCGCCAAAATCATTGCCAAAGCCATCGCCAATTCACCGTTGGTGAAAACCGCCATCGCCGGCGAAGACGCCAACTGGGGGCGCATCGTTATGGCGGTCGGAAAATCCGGGCAGCAAGTTGAGGCGGCGCAACTCGGCATATCAATCGGCGGCACGCGAGTCGCCGAACAAGGGCGGCGCGTGCCCGACTTTGACGAACATTGCGTCGCCCAACATCTGCAAGGCAAAGAAATCCGCCTGCAAGTGGAGTTAGGGCTGGCGGATGGCTGCGCGCAGGTATGGACTTGCGATTTAACCCATGGTTATATTGACATCAACGCCCACTACCGCTCCTGAACTGCGGCCTGCGGCGCGCTTGCATGTGGCGGTCGGCGTGCTACGGCGGCGCGACCGGCGCATCTTGATACAGCAACGCGCGCCGGGCAAAACCTGCGCCGGGCAATGGGAATTCCCCGGCGGCAAGGTTGAAAGCGGCGAAACGCCGCCGCAAGCGTTGCAACGCGAACTCAAAGAAGAACTCGGCATTGCGGTGCTGACCGCGCGCTTGCTGTTGCAGTTGCCGTTTGACTACGCCCACGCGCGGGTGTGGTTGGAGGCGTTTGTGGTGGATTCTTTTGGCGGCGAAGTTGCCGCCCAAGAAGGGCAACAAACCCGTTGGCGCACCCCCGCGCAAATCCGCCGCTACAACCTGCTGGCGGCAATGCCGCCGATATTGGATGCGCTGGAACATGGTGCGCATGCTCCTTAAATGCGCGGTGGGGCGAAGCGTTGCGGTTGGCTTTATCAAAAAGAAAGAAGCGGGACATGTCGCCGCGCTATGCATTATCAAAATTTAAGATATTTTCCTTTTCCACTCTGGCATTTTGGGCATAAGCGTAGCCAGACGT
>JAHRAW010000188.1 GCA_020027415.1 Gammaproteobacteria bacterium | reverse complement strand
CTCGCCACAGCCGCATTGTTCGGTCACATTGGGGTTTTTGAAATGAAACGCCGCCGACAAACCCTCTTCAATGTAGTCAATTTCGGTGCCATCCAAAAATACCAAATGCGCATTTTCCACGATGATTTTCACGCCATGGCTTTCAAACACACGCTCGGCGGCGTGCACTTGGTTTGCATAATCCAGTTCATACGCCAGCCCCGAACAACCGGATTTTTTGACGCTCAAGCGCACGCCTTGCACCGGCACACTCGCTTCGCCTTCGGTGTGCGCGGCTTCATCAGCCACCGCGGCGGCGGGTGCGGGTTGGCGGCTGGATTCCAGTTGCGATTTAACGCGCGCGGCGGCGGTTTTGGTTAGGGTAATAGACATCGTTTTGGCGGTGATTGGTGACTCATTTAGGTGACTCACTTGGACGGAACGGATTATAGCAGCAAAAATAGCTAGAATCATTTTGCAAGCAAGGTTAGCACGCGAACTGGCAAGGCGCAACGTGGAGTGCTATGCTAACCTCCGCGATTAAGATACTCCCGATGCCGGCCCAACCTAAATCCTCCGCCTCAACCTCAGCCGCCGCCCCAATCTCAACCCAAGCCCAGACCACCAGCAAGCGCACTCCGTTACCCACGCATGCCGAGGTGGTCATCATCGGCGGCGGCGTGGTCGGTTGTAGCATCTTGTTTCATCTTGCCAAAAAAGGCTGCAAGGATGCGGTGTTGTTAGAGCGCGATGAACTTACTTCGGGTTCCTCGTGGCATGCGGCTGGGCAGATTCACACGATTAGTTCCGACCCCAACATTTCCAAACTACAGGGCTACACCATCAACCTGTACGCCGAGTTGGAAAAACTCTCCGGGCAGTCGGTTGGGCATCATCAAACTGGCGGCTTTTACCTCGCTTCCAGCCCGGCGCGGTTGGATTACCTCAAACAAGAGCGTTCCAAAGCGCGCACTATGGGGCTTGACCAGGAATTTGTGACCTTGCAGGAAGTCGCGCGCATGCATCCGCTAATTGAGCCGAAGCATTATCTCGGCGCGTTGTATGACCCCTTGGATGGGCATATTGACCCGTCCGGCGTTACCTACGCTTATGCCAAAGCCGCCAAAGTCTTGGGGGCGAACTGGCATTGTCGGACTCCGGTGTTGCAAACCCGCCCTCGCAACGACGGCAGTTGGGATGTGCATACTGCGGACGGCGCGATCCACGCGCAATTTGTGGTCAATGCGGCCGGGCTGTGGGCGCGCGAAGTCGGGCATCTTGCCGGGCTGAATTTGCCGGTGCAACCGATGGAACACCACTATCTCATCACCGAAAGCATCGCCGAAATCGCGCACGCGGAGCGCGAACTGCCGTGCGGTATTGACTACGAAGCCAACCTTTATTTTCGGCAGGAACAACACGGCTTGCTACTCGGCACTTATGAATCAACGGCAACGCCGTGGCGGATGCACGGCACGCCGCCCGACTTCGGGCATGAACTGCTGGCGCCGGATTTGGAGCGGGTGTCGCAACGGCTGGAATTGGCTTTTGAGCGTATTCCGGCGTTGGCGAAAGCCGGCATCAAAAATGTCGTCAACGGACCCTTCACTTTCGGTCCGGACGGCAACCCCCTGATTGGACCGGTGCCGGGCATGAAAAACTACTGGGTTGCAGTGGGAGTCATGGCTGGCTTTTGTCAAGCCGGCGGGGTTGGGTTGTGCCTTGCCGAATGGATGTTGGATGGCGAGCCGCCGGTGGATGTGTGGGCGATGGATATTGCCCGATTTGGTGACTTTGCGACCCACCAATACGGCGCGATTAAAGCCGCCGAGAACTACACTCGGCGTTTCCTCATCAATTATCCAAATGAAGAATTGCCGTTGGCGCGCAAGCAAAAAACCACCGCGCTGTATGACCGGCTGAGCGAACAAGGCGCGGTCATGGGGGCAAGTTTCGGGCTGGAACATGTGTTGTGGTACGCCGATTCTCGGCAAAACGCGCACGAAACCCCCACCCTGCGACGCTCTAACGCCTTTGCGGCGGTCGCTAATGAAGTGGCCGCGGTGCGCGAAGCGGTCGGCGCGGTGGAAATCGCCAATTTCGCTCAGCATGAATTTAGCGGACCGCAAGCCGCCGCCTTTTTGGACAAAATGCTCCCCGGCAAACTGCCGCGTTGCGGGCGACTCGCGCTGATGCCAATGTTGACGCCGAAGGGGCGGTTATACGGTGATTTCTCGGTGGCGCGCCTAACCGACCATAGCTTTATGCTAATTGGCGCCGGCGCCGCGCAGGAAATGCATCGGCGCTGGTTTGAAGCGCACCTGCCGCCGGGCGAAGGCGTGCAGTATCGCAACGCCTCAGACGCGTATCACGGCATGGCGCTCTCCGGTCCGCGCGCGCGCCAACTGCTGTCGCGCATTACGCAACTGGATGTATCCAATCAAGCGTTCCCGTTTTGCGCCATCCGCCGCGCTTCGGTGGGCGGCATTCCGGCGCTGGTGGCGCGGCTTTCGTTCGCCGGCGAACTCGGCTATGAAATTTACTGCGCGCCGCACTATCAATTAAAATTGTTTGAAGCCATGCAAGCGGCGGGCGAAGACTTGGGGTTGCGGTTGTACGGCGCGCGCGCGATGATGTCGTTGCGGTTGGAGAAAAGTTGGGGCGTGTGGTCGCTTGATTACCGCCCGGATTTCAACGCCCGACAAGCCGGACTGACCAAGTTTATTGATTTTGACAAAGCAACGGATTTTATTGGCTGCCAAGCAGTCCGCGCACAACAACGCGCCGGGCTGGATAAAAGCCTGGTCACATTGGTGATTGACACCAAGGAGATAGATGTTTCCCACGATGAAGCGATTTTTCACAACCGCGAATGCGTCGGCGCGGTTACTTCCGGCGGCTACGCCCATCACTGCCGACGCAGCGTTGCGCTCGGCTATGTGCCGGCGGAACTCGCCACCGAGGGGCGGCAATTTGAAGTGGAGATACTTGGTGAATACTACCCGGCGACGCTGACCGCGCAGCCGTTATACGACCCGGCCGGCAGTAAAATGCGCGGCTGATTTAGTTGCCTATTTTTACCGCGCCGATTTTACCCGTGCCAACTTGCTCGCCTAAGCCAGTCCAGCCGGCCGCCGAACGCGCGGCGGCGGTCACGCATGTGCTGTTTGATATGGACGGGCTGTTGCTGGATACCGAAATCATTTATACCGAAGTGACGCAGCGGATTGTCGCGCGCTTCGGCAAATCGTTTGATTGGAATGTCAAGCGCAAGATGATTGGTCGCCCGGCTCTTGAGGCGGCGCAAATATTGGTGAAATCTCTGGCGTTGCCCATCAGCGCGGAAGATTATCTGGATGAGCGCAATGGCTTGTTGCAGCGCGACTTTGCCTCTTGCAAGGCATTGCCGGGCGCGGAAAAATTAGTGCGCCACTTGCATCGGCATGCGATTCCGATGGCCGTAGCCAGCAGTTCGGAGCGATCGCTGTTGGACCTTAAAATCACGCGGCATACCGCTTGGTTTGATCTCTTTACGGTGGTGGTGAGCGGCGATGACCCGGCAATTCGGCGCGGCAAACCAGCGCCGGATATATTCATCATCGCCGCCGCGCGGCTCGGTGCCGCGCCCGCTTCCACGTTAGTTTTTGAAGACTCTCCATACGGGCTTGCCGCCGGACTTGCCGCCAACATGCGCGTGGTTGCGGTGCCGGACTCGCATATGGATAAATCGCGCTACCCGGGCGCCGATTTAATGCTCAATTCGTTGTTGCAGTTCGCGCCGCAGCGGTATGGGCTGCCGCGCTTTTGACCGCCCTATCTGAACGGGTGAACGGGTGAATGACCAATCACAGCAACGGATACCCGCCGAAGTCGTTTATGTGTAACGCAGCGAAGCGCAAAACAGGCGGTAAAACGAACGAAAA
>JAHRAW010000157.1 GCA_020027415.1 Gammaproteobacteria bacterium | reverse complement strand
CATCGGCGTAATCAATGCAACAATACTGCCTTTCAGCATGTTAACTTGCCGGTAACCAGTTTGAGGAGTTGCATCATACTTGCGCGGTTGCCATGAAACAAGTGATTCGCGGTCATTGTTAGTGCTGTCCCAGATCGTATCTGTAACTGCGTAACTGCTACAATCACGCGCGCGAAGATTTTTTGTTTGATTCCAGATTGCTAAATATCTATGGAAAACCTCGATGACAAATTCGGCGCCGAATAAAAATTCCCCGCCGCTGCGGGTCGGTTTGTTGCTGTGCGATGAAGTGGATGCAGGCGCGCGCGCGCGCTACGGCACTTATGCCAAGATGTTCAGCGAGCGCTTGCGCGCGGTGGACCGCGATCTGCGGCTGAGCCCAATCCATTGCTACCGGGGCGAGTTGCCGAATTCCCCGGCTGAGTTTGACGCCTTTTTGATTTCCGGTTCGCGCCAAGCCGTGTATGACCCGTTGCCGTGGATCGTGCAACTGCAAGATTTTATCCGCCGCTGTCAAGCGCGCCGCAAAAAAACCGTGGGCATTTGCTTTGGGCATCAACTAATCGCCCACGCACTTGGCGGTGAAACCCGAAAAGCCGAGGTCGGGTGGGGGCTTGGCATTCACCGCACGCAAATCACCCAACCGCAAAGGTGGATGCAAAACGGCGCTTTGCGCGCGCCGCATAGTTATAATTTGGTGGTGCTGCATCAAGATCAAGTGGTCGCTTTGCCGCCCGGTTTCACCGTGATTGCCGAAAATGAGTTCTGCCCAATTAGCATGTTTGTCGCCGATGAAGTTATGTTAGGCCTCCAAGGACACCCCGAATTTGACAAGGAGTTCTGCGCCTACCGAATTCATTCGCGCAAACCATTGCTGGACGAAAACCTATACCGCCAATCGCTTGCCTCGCTCGCGCAAATGCAATTGGACTCCGCACAAGTACTGGGCTGGGTCGCGCGCTTTATGCGTGCTGAGGGAAGCGCCTGAATAAGCAAAAACCAATGAGCCGGCCCTGGATCGCGCTGGTTCGGCACGGCATGACCGATTGGAATGCGCGCGGTCTCATTCAGGGGCGCGCCGATATTCCGTTAAACGCCGCCGGCATCGCAGCCTTACAACAAGCGCGCCCATGCGAACATTTCCGGCGCGCGCGATGGGCGAGCAGCCCGTTGCAACGCGCCACGCAAACCGCCGCCCTGCTCAACCCGCCAGCCGCCGCGGATATGGATATGGATATAGATGCGGAACTGATTGAAACCGATTGGGGGCGGTGGGAAGGTCTGCATCGGGCGGAAATCCCGCGCCGAAACCGAGACCGAAGCCGAAACCGCGCGCAGCCGCCAACGCCGGCGTTGGATTTCACCCCGCCGCATGGAGAAAGCCCGCGCATGGTGCGCCGGCGAATTATGCGGTGGTTTGAAAAGGTTGCCGCGCGAGATCTTAATGTGGTTGCCATAACCCATAAAGGCGTCATCCGCAGCGCGCTTAGCGCGGCTTGCGATTGGGATATGGCGGAGGATTTCCAACCCAAACCGGATTGGTCGTTGCCGCACATTTTTCGGCTGGGCGCCGCCGGCAAACTTGAACTGGTGCGGCTTAACTGCCCGTGGGAGCAGCCGCCCGGTTAACCAACCGCGCGCGCAGCGGCGGCAATCAAATTTTTGCGCCCGCCAAGGCTATCGTTGTCACTCCGCATACCGAGCCAGCGCGCGGTGAATATTCTCACGCGCGCGGGTTTCGCATAAGGCGTAGAAAAAATCGGTTGCGTAGATGCGTTCACGGTCCAGTAGGGCGCGCAGAAAAGCGCCCTGCCCGCGGGCAAACTCGGCATCGCTTAAATGGGCAAACTCCTTGCGTATATTGTCGCCGTCGCGGCGGAAAAATTGATCTTCCATGCCCAACCCGCTGAGATCCACATCCACGACTAATTTCGCGCCTTCATCGACCGGCGGCGCGCCGTGCGTGGTGCTCATAATATAGCCTGCCACCTGCTGTATCAGGCGCGGCGCCAGCAACCCGCTTGCCTTCTCGGCAAACCAATCGGCGCTGCGTTGTTCGTTATCAGCGACGCCGGCTGCATAGATTACATCGTGGCACCAAATTGCTAACTCCACGCTGTCCGACTGCCCCAGTTCGGCCGCCGCCAGATCCAGCCGCGACAGGCAATCCTCAATATGCGCGCCGGTATGATAGTAACGATTGGCACCTTGATAATGCGCCGCCAGTTCAGCGAAAACCGCCGTCGCCGCACGCTCATCCGCGGTGCTACATCGTTTCCATAATTGGCAAAATCGGTTTTTATCCATCGGATTCAGTCGCCTATATTAGCCAAAATGTATATGCAAAGAGTGGCTGGCTTGCGCCGCCTCCACGCCTATTTAACCATATCCGCGCGCCGCGTGCGCCCCAGTTGCGCCCTATTATTGCCTTATTATTGTGCTATGCTTAATCTATTCAGCCATTGAACCGACCTTGAACTGCTATTTAACCGAGTGAGAATCCGCCATGATTGTTGAACAAATATGGACTGGCAACGCCTTACGCAACTTCAATTACCTAATCGCTTGCCAGCAAACCGGGGAAGCGTTGGCGATTGACCCGCTTGACCACGAACAATGCCTCGCGGTAGCGCGCGCCAACGGGTGGGAAATCACGCAGGTGGTCAATACCCATGAGCATGCTGATCATATCGACGGCAATCAACCGGTGGTAGCGGCGACCGGCGCCAAAATTTTAGCGCATGCCGGCGCCGCCAACGCCATTGCCGGCATGGATCGGGGGCTGGTGGCGGGCGATATAATTCAATGCGGCAAGGTGCAACTGGAAGCGTTGGATACTCCCGGGCATACCATGTCGCATATCTGCTTGCTGTCCAAAACCGAAACGCCGGCGTTGTTTTGCGGCGACACCCTATTCAACGCCGGCGCCGGCAACTGCCACAACGGCGGCCACCCGGTTGAATTGTATCAAACGTTTGTCAAGCAACTGGCAAAGTTGCCGGACGCTACCCTGATTTACCCGGGGCATGATTATCTGGAAAGCAACCTGCGCTTCACCCTGGACCGCGAGCCCACCAACCGCGATGCCAACGCCTTATTGCCCACCGCATCCAGCCAAGACCCGAACCACGCATTGGTAACCACCTTAGCCCGCGAGAAACAAATCAACACTTTCTTTCGCTTGCAAAACCCCGCAGTGCTGGAACAACTCAGAACCAAATACCCCGACCTCGGCGCCCAGCCAGACGATAAAACGGTGTTTTTGAAACTGCGCGAACTGC
>JAHRAW010000152.1 GCA_020027415.1 Gammaproteobacteria bacterium | reverse complement strand
CGCAACTGGTTGAGTAAATGAGTACGCCGAAAGCGTGACTGAGTTGGGAATATACTCTTTTGTTAGTGTTTTGGCAAATATAAAAATGGGGCGGATGCCACCGTTTCCTCTGCGTCCTCTTGTCATTCCCGCGGTCCTCCTCGCCGTCATTCCGCAGCCGCCCTAATTGGTTACCGCTTGCGCTCGCTCTAAGCGGTTGGCTAACAGCGATACTCCATTTGCAAGCCGCCGCAGATTGGGTTTGACCGACTAACCGAATGGTTATGCAGAAAAGGGAGCCGACTTGGAATCATATAAATTCGCCAGCGCCCAGCCAACATGTTCGCGCACCAACTCGGACGAGTGATGGCGGCGCGCGCGCAACGCGGCGACCACCGCCTCGCTGAGCGGCATATTGCCTAAGGCAACGGCGATATTGCGCAGCCAGCGTATATGCCCGATGCGGCGGATTGCCGAGCCTTCGGTGCAGCGGGCGAATTGTTTTTGGTCCCAGGCAAACAACTGGATTAGGTCGGCGGCGTGCAGTTGATGCCGAATGGCGAATTCCGCGTGCGCGCTGATTTTCGCGTAGCGATTCCATGGACAAACCAGTTGGCAGTCGTCGCAGCCAAAAATGCGGTTGCCGAGCGCGCGCCTAAATTGCACCGGGATGGCGGCGCGCGATTCAATGGTTAGATAGGATATGCAACGCCGCGCATCCAGTTGATACGGCGCAATAATGGCTTGGGTCGGGCAGATATCTATACAAGCCGTGCAGGAGCCACAATGCGCTTGTTCGGCGGCGTCCACCGGCAGCGGCAGGTCGGTATACAATTCACCGAGAAAAAACCACGAGCCGCTTTCGCGATTAAGGAGATTGGTGTGCTTGCCAAGCCAGCCGTGCCCGGATTTTTGCGCCAACGCTTTCTCCATAACCGGCGCGCTGTCGCAAAAAGCGCGATAGCCGAACGCGCCCACCTCGGCGCGGATACGTTGCGCTAATTGTTGCAGTTTGCGGCGCATCACCTTGTGATAATCGCGCCCCAAGGCGTAGCGGGAGATGTAGCCGATGGCTGAATTTGCCAGCGCGCGGCGCGCGGCTTGCATGCTTTGCGGCAGGTAGTCCATACGCACCGTGACCACTCGGATGGTGCCGGCGACCAATTCGGCGGGGCGCGTTCGCTTGCGACCATGCCGATGCATATAATCCATTTCGCCATGGTAATTGCTTGCCAACCAAGCGTTAAGATGTGGCTCGGCGGCGCTGATATCGGTGTCGCTGATGGCGGTGTGGGCGAAACCCAACTGCGCGCCCCAGGCTTTAATCAAGTCGCTGAGTTGCTGCAGGTCACCGAGTTGGCGGAGACTCATCGGGTAAGCCGGGCAATCTGGCATGGGAAATCGGTTCTAAAATCCACCAATCATGGCGCATGAAGCATGGCGCAATTGTGACTGCATTGTGACCGCATAGTGAGCGCATAGTATGACGATTTTTACGCATCGCAAAATGCGTTGCGACGCAATTTATCAAGCGCGCCAAGCCGGCGAAATAGACCGCCTCGCCAGCGCCCAGCATGGCATCTCCGGGCTCGCCTTGATGCGCCGCGCCGGCTGCGCCGCTTTCAAGCAAATTGTGGCGCGCTATCAGCGTATCAAGCATATGGTGGTGGTGTGCGGCGCCGGCAACAACGGCGGTGACGGGTATGTGGTGGCGTTGTGCGCGCGCCGAATCGGTATGGCGGTGACGGTGGTGGCGAGCGCCAAGCCAAGCACCGCCGATGCGGTATCGGCATGGCGGGAGTATCGCGCCCATGGCGGCGTGGTGCGCGAGCAGTCGGTCGGCGCGGCGTTTGCCACCGCCGACTTACTGGTGGACGGGCTGTTCGGCACCGGCTTGCGCCGCGCCCCGCAAGGCGCGCACGCGGAATTGATTGAGCGCATGAACAAAGCCGATTGCCCGGTGGTGTCGTTGGATATGCCCTCCGGGCTGCACAGCGACACCGGGCTGGCGTTTGCGCCGTGCGTGACGGCGACCCTTACGATCACCTTCGTCGGCTTGAAATTAGGCGCCCTGACCGGGCAAGGGCGCAGTCAGGTCGGCGAACTGGTGGTGGAAGATCTCGGCATTCCCGCCGCCGCGCGGCGCGCGGTGTCGCCGGTCGCGCGTATCCTGCCGCCGCCGACGCTGGCAAAACGACCGCGCGAAATTCATAAAGGCGAAGCCGGGCATGTGTTGGTGGTCGGCGGCGCGCGCGGCATGCTCGGGGCGACCCTGCTGGCGGGCGAAGCCGCGCTACGCGGCGGCAGCGGTTTGGTGAGCATCGCCGGCAGCGAAGCACATTTAGATTGGCACGCGTTGCGTTGCCCGGAATTGATGAGCCGCGATGCCTTGCAAGTTTGCCCGCAGCGCTTGGCGGCGTGGGCGGATGCGGTGGTATTGGGCAATGGGCTCGGTCAATCCCAGTGGAGCGAGCAAGTCTTTGCGCGTTTCATTGACTGCGGCCTGCCGCTGGTGGTGGATGCCGACGCGCTCACTTGGTTAGCGCGCTCGCCGCGCCGATGCGCCACTTGGGTGCTAACCCCGCATGTCGGCGAAGCGGCACGGTTGTTGGCAAGCACGCCCGCCGAGATTCAAGCCGACCGCTGGCAAGCCGCGCACGCCATCGCGCAGAAATTCGGCGGCGTATGCGTGCTGAAAGGCGCCGGCACTTTGGTGGTGTGCGCAGCCGAGCAATCTGAGCAAGCCGACCCAGGCGGCGCAACTTGGCTCTGCCAACAAGGCAACGCCGGCATGGCGAGTGCCGGCATGGGCGATGTGTTAGCCGGACTCATCGGCGCGTTATTAGGGCAGCGCATGGAATTGTGCGAGGCGGCGGGCGCGGCGGTGTGGCTGCACGCCAACGCCGCCGACCGCGCGGCGAATGAATTAGGCGAACGAAGTTTGTTGGCGCGCGATGTGATTGCGCATCTGGCGCCGCTGATGCGCGCGCTTGAGTCGGCTTGAGTCGCGTTGAATCATTGAAATGATACAATGGGCGGTATACTGTATCGGCTCAGATGCGCAACCACTTAGGCGTTCACCACTTAGGCACTCCCCAATCGGACGCTTCTCGCGCAGTACAGAAAAATTGAAGATTTAATCTAAATTCCGCTTCATCCACCTCATGCAAGCCTTCACCGTTCCCTCCGCACAAGCCATGTTAGAACTGGGCGAAGGTTGGGCACGTCGGTTGCATGACGGCGCGGTGGTGTTTCTGTGCGGCGATTTGGGTGCGGGCAAAACCACCTTGGTGCGCGGAATTCTGCACGGCATGGGGCATCGCGGGGCGGTGCTGAGCCCGACCTACACTTTGGTGGAAGGCTATTCGTTGCCGCGCGGCGCGGTATATCATGTGGATTTATACCGCCTGGAACATGCCGACGAACTGGAAATGATCGGCGTGCGCGAGTGGTTGGACGGCTCCGCCATTTTATTAATTGAATGGCCCGAACGCGGCATGGAACGGATGCCGGCGCCGAATTTTCGGATTGATATCCACTATCAGAACCGCGGGCGACGCGTGTCGGTGCGCTCCGCGGACGGCGCCGAATTGCCGCCGCCATGCTGAAAAAATTCGCGTGGTTAGCGGCGCTGGTGGCGGCGCTGTGCTTGCCGAGTGGCGGCGGCGTTCCGCTCAGCGCCGCGCCCGCCCTCGCCACCATTAAAGACATTCGTATGTGGCACGCGCCGGAACGTTCGCGCATCGTTTTTGATATGGACCGCCCCGCCGAATTCGCGGTGTTTCCGTTGAAAAGCCCGCCGCGGGTGGTAATTGATCTGAGCCACGCGCGGATACCCAGCGAACTGCCGGCGGCGGGCGCCAGCGGGCAGTTTATCCATCGGATCCGCCGCGGCACGCGCGCGGAAAACACCGCCCGGCTGGTGTTTGATTTGAAGAAACCGGTGCGCTACCGCATCCAGCAACTGGACCCCAGCGACTTGTATCAATATCGTCTGGTGGTGGATTTTTACCCGCGCGATGCGGTGGCAAAGACGCCCGCGTCAACGCCCGCAACGCCCACGCCGCGCGCCGATAAAACCGAGTTGGTGATTTTGATTGACCCGGGACACGGCGGCGAAGACCCGGGCGCCGGCGGGCGGAGAACCAAAGAGAAAACGGTGGTGTTGCAAATTGCCAAAAAATTGCAAGCGCGACTGAACCGAAAAGCGGGCTTGCGTGCGCGGCTAACGCGGCGTGGGGATTATTATATTTCGCTGCGCAAACGCACGCACATTGCGCGCCAACGCCAAGCCGACCTGTTTATCTCCATTCACGCCGATGCGTTCCGCGACCCGCGCGCGCGCGGCGCGTCGGTGTATGCGCTGTCGCAACGCGGCGCTTCCAGCGAAGCGGCAAAATGGTTGGCGAACCGGGAAAACTCCGCGGATTTGATTGGCGGCGTGAATTTGGCGGACGAAGACGCCTTGCTGGCGGAAGTGCTGCTGGATTTATCCATGAGTAAAACCATCAGCGAGTCCATCAGTTTCGGGCGGGATGTGTTGTCCGAGTTGAAAAAAATAGGCCGAGTGCACGCAAAACAAGTGGGGCGCGCCGGCTTTGCGGTGCTGAAATCGCCGGACATTCCGTCCATTTTGATTGAAACCGCGTATATCACCAACCCAGCCGAAGAAAAACAATTGATGAGCCCGGCGCATCAAAACCGCATCGCCAGCGCGGTGGGCGCCGGGGTGGAACGCTACCTCGCCAAAAACCGGAGCCGTTATGCCATCCGCTGATCACTTGCCACCCACTGCGCGGTCGCCGGCCGCGGCGCCTAATCCGTCCGCCCAACCGCGCGCATCCATCATTCAACTGGACGACAAACTGATCAACCAAATCGCCGCCGGCGAAGTGATTGAACGCCCGGCGTCGCTGCTGAAAGAGTTGCTGGAAAACAGCGTGGATGCCGCCGCCACCCACATCCAAGTGCACGCCGAGCGCGGCGGTTTCAAGCGCATCGCGGTGCAGGACGATGGCATCGGCATCCCGGCTGCCGAGATGCGGCTGGCGTTGGCGCGCCATGCAACTAGCAAGTTGAGCTGCTTTGACGACTTATTCGCGGTCAACACGCTTGGTTTTCGCGGCGAAGCCTTGCCCAGTATCGCCGCGGTATCGCGGTTAACTTTGACTTCCCGCAGCGCCGAATCGGCGTGCGCGTATCAAGTGCAGTGTCACGGCGGCGGCGACATTTCCGAAATTAAACCGTGCGCGCATCCGTTCGGCAACACTGTGGAAAGTTTGGATCTTTTTTACAACACGCCGGCCAGACGCAAATTCCTGCGCACTGAAAAAACCGAATTCAAGCACTTGGACGGAATCATTCGGCGCATCGCTTTGAGTCGGTTTCACCTTGACCTGCGCTTCACCTACGACGGCAAACCGGTGTTTCACGCGCCGGCGGCGCAAACCGCGGACGCGGCGCAATGCGCGCAGCGGCTCAGCAATCTTTGCGGCGCGCCGTTCGCGCAGCAGAGCGTTTATTTCACCGATGAAATCGCCGACCTGCGATTGAGCGGCTGGTTGGGGTTGCCGACTTTTTCGCGCAGCCAGCGCGACTTGCAGCATTTCTTCGTCAACGAGCGCGCGGTGCGCGACAACCTGATCGCCCACGCGGTGCGGCGCGCCTATGACGATGTGCTGTATCACGGGCGGCATCCGGCGTTCGTGTTGTTTTTGCAAATCCAGCCGCATTTAGTGGATGTCAATGTGCATCCCGCCAAAAGCGAAGTGCGCTTCCGCGACAGCCGCGCGGTGCATGATTATATCTACCGAAGCCTGCATCGCGTCATCGCCGGACTCAATGCCACCAACAGCGGGGTGGCGTTACCCACCCCGACCGCCGCCCAGCCATCCGCTACCAGCGGAGCCTACTCCGGGCGGGGCGGTTTCGGCGCGCCCGCGTCTGCATCCGCGCAACACAATATGCGCCTGTTGGTCGCCGAGCAGATGGAAAACTACCACGCGCTTCATCCCGCCGCCGCCACTGCTGCCGCCGCGGCAATGCAAACCGACCCTGACTCGGCGGACGCGCCCGTGGTGCCGCCCATGGGGTATGCGTTGGCGCAACTGAAAGGGATTTACATTCTCGCCGAGAATCAAGACGGGCTGATTATGGTGGATATGCATGCCGCGCATGAACGCATTCTGTATGAAACCTTGAAGCAGCAAGCCGCGCAACAAGCCGCCGCCAGCCAGCCACTGTTAGTGCCGCTGAGCATTGTCGTCAGCCAACCGGAAGCCGAAGCCGCGGAGCAATTTATGGTAGCCTGGCGCGCGCTCGGGTTTGATTTAGACCGTATCGGCGATGAGCAGTTGGTGGTGCGGGCGGCGCCGGAGTTGTTGCGCAAAATGGACTTGGAGAAATTAGTGCGCGATGTGTTGTCGGATTTATTGGAGCATGGTCGCAGCGAGCGCATCACTCACTCGCAGCACGAAGTTCTTTCCAGCATCGCATGCCATGGCGCGGTGCGCGCCAACCGCCGCCTGACCCACGCCGAAATGAACGCTCTGTTGCGACAAATGGAGCAAGTGGAACGTTCCGGACAGTGCAACCATGGACGCCCCACCTGGATGAGCGTGTCGTTGCCGGAAATTGATAAGTGGTTCATGCGCGGTCGCTAATGCCGACGCCATGCCAACACGAACATCAATTTCAACCTCAATTCTAATGCCAATACCATACCCATGCCAAAATACCAAACAATCGCGCGGTCGGCGCGCCGCCTAATTTCTTTTGTTGTCGCCCGCCCAGCCCGATTTTCAACCGTGGAGAACCTCATGACTTTGCCTTGGCTAACGCGCTTGCCGTTGCTGCTTTATTTCATACTGCTGGCGTTAGTCGCCTTGAACTTAACCATCGCGCTGGCATGGTCGCCATGGCTTGCCATTGCACCCATCGGCTTGGCGGCGGCGGCGGCGGCGGCAACTTGGGCGGTGCGCGGCACGCGCAACGCGCTGCTTACATGCCTGTTGGCGCTGGGCATCAGCGGGCTTGCTGCGGTCGCGGTGGTGCTTGCGGCGCCGGCTTGGCAAGTCATCAGCAGCGGCGCCAGTGGCTCCTGGGCCGGGCGCATGATGCCGATATGTATCGCCGCGGTGGCGTTGCATGCGTGCAACCTGTGGCTCGCCACGGTGGCTTGCGGGGAACACCCCGACAGTCT
This sequence comes from Gammaproteobacteria bacterium, assembly GCA_020027415.1. GTDB lineage: Bacteria > Pseudomonadota > Gammaproteobacteria > Arenicellales > Poriferihabitantaceae > JAHRAW01. The sequence goes on along the minus strand of JAHRAW010000152.1, from coordinate 5,912 downwards.
GGAACGACTGGCGCGGTTGTTCTATGGACCCAGCATCCTGCCGTCGCTAATCAGCGCGCTAATTCTATGCGCCAGTTTGATTCTCGGCATGGAATGGTTGGCGCGCGACCCCGGCGCGCAAGCGGTGACGCGGCGCTTGTTGGAACGCGGCATCATTCCGCCGCTTACCGTGCTGCTATTTTTCTGGGGCGCGTTGCTGCTGCTCGGCAAATGGTGGAACGGCTGGTATCTGCGCCGCATCTTGGCGCGCTGGCGCACCATCGGCGAATCCATATCCACGCCGACGCCGACGCCATTTAACGCCGGTCTGGAGCGGTTGTGCGGCAGCGCGACCGCCGCAGAGGAGGGGCTGCAGTTGCTGTGGCGGCGGCACGAAGAGTCGTATCTGTTGCCGCGCTATATTAGTTGGGCGGTGCCGATTTTAGGTTTTATCGGTACCGTATTAGGCATCTCGTTGGCAGCCGAAGGCATCCGCCGCATCATCGCCTCAGACGCTGGGCTGAGCAGTTTATCCAGCGACCTGGACGGCGCCATCGCCCCACTCGGCATTGCCTTTGACACCACTTTGATTGCGCTGTCGCTGAGCGTGGTCTTGACTCTACTGTTAGCCTTAGTGCAACGCGACGCCGAGCGCTTGCTCGCCACGCTGGAACGTCGCGTGCGAGACGCCGCGCATGCCAATGCTGATTAAACTCGCACAACTCGGCTACGCAACCCGCGCCCGGCGCCCGGCGCGGCCGGCCGGCGACGCGTTACCCGAGGAGAACCATACGCCGATGATGGCAATTTTCGGCGGCGTATTCGGCTTGCTAATGGTGTTTCTGGTGGTGGTCAACCTATATTCCGATGCCGCCCAGCGCGAGCGCTTGGAGCACGGCGGCGAAGACGGGTTATATCGCATTGAACGGCTTGACGGCGGCAGCGGGTATGTGGTGCTTGCCTTCAACGGCGAACTGCGCATCATTGAAAGTGGCGTCAGCGTGCATCCCAAGGTAGTGTGCGAAGCGGGCAGCCCGTTCGTTGAGTATGCGCGCCGCGTCTATCAAAACGACGGCGACCAACTGGTGTTTTTTATTCTGGAAAACAGCATTCCGACCATGGCCGCGGCGCGCGAGTGTTTGCGGCAAATGTGGGCGCAGCGCACGCTGACCATCGGCTGGGTGATTGCCGACAACGAACTGCTGAAATCGGTGGCGCTCAACGACATTCCCAGTTACATCCGCGAATATGTTGAGGAGCGCCCGTGAAACCAGCCGCGCGCTTGCCCGATTTCGCTGGCGTGGCGTTGGTGGACATCCTCGCCAACGGCTTGGCGATGCTGATTATCGTCATCGTACTCAGTATCGCGGCGCGCGCCGAACACGAAGCGCACACCAGCGCGCAAGTGGAACAAGTGGAGACCATGATGAGCCGTCGGTTCAGCACTTCGTTGGTGTTGAACAGCCTGGCGGCAAGCCCGCCGGCGACCTTGCACGACTACGACAACTCGCCGCTGGAACACAACGACCCGTACTTATTGCCGATTCTGGAACTGCATCGTAATTTCGTGCGCGAATTTTACCGCGGCACGGTGTGGACTCGCGCCGAGTTATTGCGCGAGCCGAATGCGATGGATGACTGGCTGATTGGTTTTGACGAGGCGCGCAAATGGCGCTTGCGGGTGGATGTGTACGACATCGCCCAGTTTTATTTAACCATGTCCATCCTGCGCGAGCATGGCATCGCGGTGCGCCACTGGCACTTCCTCAGCGGGCAGTTGGGGCTTGCCGAAGCGCGCCGTTGTCCGCCCGGGGTCGCCGCCAAAGACTGCGCCGGCTCTGCTTTGACTGGTCAGTCGGAATTACCAAATTTAACCGCCAACTCAGCGACCGCAAACGAGCGCGGCGGCAATAACGGCAACGGCGATGCCGACGGCTGGCCGCCGCCCTCGTCGCAACCCGCCGCACCGGGCGGGCGCGGGGAATCGACCGGACCCTTCCCGGGCGGCGCCGCGCTGGACGGAATTGGCGAACTCGGGGGCTTCGGCGCGTTGCCAGGATCGGGAGTTGCCAACCCCTTTGCCGATAGTTTTCCGAACGCACGCCCGGGCCTCGGCAACGCGCGCGGCTTGCTCGGCGGCGACCCGAACGGCGCGCCCGGCGGCAACCCGCCCACCGAGCGCGGCATACGATTCCGGCTATCCAGCCCCGAGTCGCTGCGCGCGGCGCGGCAGGCATTGGGCTTGGGAGACGCCGAACTCACCCCGCCAAAAATTCTCGCGGCGCTGATCCATTTCATCAGCGAACTCCAAGCGACTTTGGACGCCGGTCGCTCGCCCAGCGCGCAGCTGGAAAATTTTGAACAAAACTTGCAGCGCGCGCTCGCCTCTCCGCCGCAACTGGAAGGCGCCGCGCGGCACCTGCTGGACCGCTTGCTGCTGCAACTTTGGGCAAGCAACGATACCCCCGAGCAACGGAATCTGACAATCACGCCGGCCGCGCGCGCCACTGAAAACCAACCACCGAGCGACACTATGCTCATCGTGGAAAGCAATCGGCGGCTTCGCTCAGTCATCGTGCAGCAAGGCCGGGTGGATGCGCCGCCGTTGCCGGCTGAGGCGCGCCCGCTGCTGCGCCTGAACGCCCATCCGGATATATGGCGCGGGCTTTCGCTACCGCTGGAGCGCAACGCCATATTGCTGCTGCCGCCGACTCCGCAACAGCCGCAACGGTTGCGCTGGCGCGCGCTCGCCTACCTCGCGCCAAACTTTGACGACTTCATCATCGGCTTCGCGTATGCCGCCATTGACCCGCACGGCAACCTCATGCTGCGCGGCGAGGACAATCGCGTGCGCCTCGGTAGCCGCCCGTTGCGCACCCCCTATCGCGACACGCGATTCGGCGCGCGCGGCTGGTTGGCGGCGTTGTATGCCGGGCTGGTGTTGAGTCTGCTCGGCTTGCTGTGGGCGGCGCGCCGCTTGGCGACCGATTCGCGCGCATGAAACGTTACCGCAACGCCGCGCTCGCGCTCGGCGCGCTCATCCTGCTGCTGTTGCTGCTGAGCAGATTCAGCGCCTATGCGTTGCGCGGCGACACCTTAACGGTGGAACTGGGCTTCAAAATCGCGCACCACGACCCAACACGCGCGCAGGCGTTTGACGCGGCGTTGCTCACCGCGCTTGAACGCGGACACTTCGGCGACGAATTGCGCCAACGCTTGAACCGCGCGGCGCATGGCGCGCAAATCAATCGCTTGTGGGTGGACGCGTGCGAAGTGAAACAACTCGACTTTGAGCGTTTCGCGCGCTGGCGGCGACTGCGCGACGGCGGCGCGGGCGGCGATGATGCCATGCACAGTGCGTCCAGCGGGCATCGCATCGCCGGTTTGTTGCATTCGCCGGCGAGCGGCGTGAACTATGCCGGCGCCGCCGCATATTGCCGCGCGGCGGGTGGGCGCTTGCCGTGGGCGGAAGAATGGGAAGCGTTGGCGGTGGGGCGCAGCGGCAGGTTGTATCCGTGGGGCGATACTTTTGAGGATACCTCGTGGCCCTATCAAGATTCGTATCGCAACGCCGCGCAGCCATGCGGTGCGCACCCGTCCGCCGCCACCACGGCCGGCGTACATGATCTGGCCGGCAATGTGATGGAATGGAGCCGTGGGCGGCGGCAGGCGCATCCGCTGACGCGGCGTCCGGGCGCGCACGGAGCGCCCGCAACACGCGCCAGTGCGCGCGCGCTGTATGCGCTGTCGGCCGCCTGGCTGGAAATTGCGGCGCGCACCCGCAGCCATCATCTGGGCTTTCGCTGCGTCTATGAACAGGCGCCACAACTGCCGACGCAGTGGGGCGCGAAACCGCAACTGGCGACGCTCCCGGGCGGCGAATATCGGCTTGGGGTGCCGGTGGATTTGCGGCTCGCGCGCATCGCGGTGCTGTTGCCGGCGGCGCAGCAACGCGCCGCGCGCCGCCTCATCGCGCGGCAAAAACCCACGCAGATCAAGGTGTCGCGTTGCGAAGTTAGCCGCGCTGAGTACCGCGCGTTTTTGCGTCATCCGCTGGCGCGGCTTGGGCTATTCGCCAATGAACATGAACCGCGCGGGCAAGATTACACGCCGCAAAACTGGGAGCAGCAACTTGCGCAGCCGCAACTGCCGGTGAGCGGGGTGAACTGGTGGGCGGCGGACGCCTTCGCGCGCTGGGCGGGCGGGCGTCTGCCGCGCGTGGAAGAATGGCAGTTGTTGGCGGCCGGCGCAGAGGCAAATCCATACCCGTGGGGCGACCAGTATGAGAGCGGTTTTGCCGCCACCGGCGACCGAGTGCAAGGCGGCGTGCAACCATGCGGCGCAACCGCGCGCGACCGCACCGCCGCCGGGGTGCGCGATTTGGGCGGCAATGTCTCGGAATGGACGCGCTCGGTCACCGCCGAACACGGCGATTATGCCGCTTGGGTGCAGGGCGGCAACTGGCGGTTGCCCGGCAAAACCACGGCGCGCAGCGTCTTCGGGCGTTCGCTGCCGCTCAATCACCGCTCCCCGAGCATCGGCTTGCGGGTGGTGTATGACTAAGGTGCCGCCGCGCGCGGCAGCGGCATCATTTAGCGCACGCCCGGCTTGCGGATAGCAACAGCCCGCCCATGATTTCGGACCACGCCAGCCCGCCACGGCTTGCGGATAACGCCAGCCCGCCAGTGGTTTTTTTGATGGGGGCAACCGCCACCGGCAAGACCGATTTAGCCGCCCGTTTGTATGACGCCTTCGCCGCCGAGTTGGTGAGCGTAGACGCCGCGCAGGTGTATCGCGGCATGGACATCGGCACGGCCAAACCGAAGGCGGCGTTTTTGCGTCAATATCCGCATCATCTGATTGACATACGCGCGCCGCATGAAAGTTATTCAGCCGCGCAATTCTGCGCCCACGCGCGCACTTTGATTGGCGAAATTCATGCCCGCGGCAACCTGCCAATCTTGGTGGGCGGCACGCTGTTTTATTTTTCCGCGCTGGAAAACGGGCTATCCGAATTGCCGTCCGCCGACGCCGATTTGCGCGCGCGTCTGGCGCGTGAGGTTGCACAGCACGGCTTGGCGAAGTTATACGCGCAGTTGCAAAAGGTGGATGCATCGTTGGCGGCGACCATCGCGCCAACCGATGCGCAGCGGATTCAACGGGCGGTGGAAATCCATCAATTAACCGGACAACCGCCGAGCAACGTGATGGCGCGCGCGGCACGCCGACCGCTGCCATTTCCGCTGCTCAAACTGGGCTTGTCGGTCGCGCCCCGAAGTTTGTTGCATGCGCGCATTGAAGAGCGTTTTCGGCGCATGTTGGCACGCGGGTTGGTGGAGGAAACGCAAGCCATCGCCGCCGCTATGGAAAATCCGCACGCGCAAACTTCGCTGCGCGCGGTCGGCTATCGCCAAGTGTTGGCGTTTTTGCGCGGCGAGTGCGCGTATGCGGACATGGTGGAAAAAGGCATCGCCGCCACCCGCCAACTCGCCAAACGGCAACTCACTTGGCTGCGCGGGTGGGGTAATTTAGTGTGGCTGGACAACACCGATTTCTCGGCGGCGGATGCGGGCGTAGAGCGGGTGCAACATTGGCTTGTTGCGCGACGCGCTTAGTGCTTGGCGCTTGAGGGTTTAATACTTAGCGTTGTGGTTTTAGTTCACAAAAAAGCCGATGAACTGCGCAATGGCGCGCGCAAATTCGCTTTCTAACGGAAACGACAGCATGCCCAATACCGAATAGCCGAGCAGCCATGGCATCAGGTAGAAACGGATGATGTAGAAAAACCAAGCGATGAACAGCGGCACCAGCGGGCGAAGCAGAAAGGACGGCGTAACCGGGGCGAAAAATTTCAGCAACGGGTCGGTGGCGCGCACGAAGAAGCGCATGAAAAAGAAGGCGCTGTCTTCCGCTAAGAACAACCCCATGGCGAA
>JAHRAW010000123.1 GCA_020027415.1 Gammaproteobacteria bacterium | reverse complement strand
TGGAAAGAAGAGAATCCAGACCTTTTAAACAGAGGCGATGGTAATGAGTGCCACCGAAAACGATTCCCCAAGTGAAAACCAACCGCCGCATGAACAGGCTGCGCCGAATGAAATTGAGCAGCGCGTTAAGCGCTTGGAAAATTTGCTGATTGAAAAAGGGTTGGTCAATGCGGCGGCGATGGATCAATTGGTGGACGCCTACGAGCATCAAATCGGTCCCAGAAACGGCGCGCAGGTGGTGGCGCGGGCGTGGACTGAGCCGGCGTATAAACAACGCTTATTAACCGACGCCACCGCCGCGATTATGGAAATGGGGTACGCCGGGCGGCAAGGCGAACATATGCAGGCGGTGGAAAACACCGCGCAGGTGCATAATATGGTGGTGTGTACTTTGTGTTCATGCTATCCATGGCCGGTGCTTGGTTTGCCGCCGACTTGGTATAAAGCGTCCAGTTATCGCGCGCGGGCGGTGCGCGAACCGCGCGCAGTGTTGGCGGAATTCGGCGTGCGCTTGGCGCGCGATGTGGAAGTGCGGGTATGGGATTCCACCGCTGAAATTCGCTATCTGGTGTTGCCGCAACGACCGCCCAACAGCGAACATTTACGCGCCGCGCAACTGGCGCGTTTGGTTACCCGCGACAGCATGATTGGCGTCGCGCTTGCCGCGCCGGCGGAAAATTTGCAATGAATCCAATCAAGCAACCATGAATCAATCTGGCGTTTGCCATCGCGCGCATGACCTCGGCGGACAGCGTGGTTTCGGTTTGATTGACCGCAGCCAAACGCAGTTGTTTGCCGACGCGTGGGAGCAAAAAGTATTCGGCATGACTTTGGCATGCGGAATGTTGGGCGCGTGGAATCTTGACCAGTCGCGTTTTGCCCGCGAACAAATGCCGCCGCAACACTATCTCGCCAGTTCTTATTATGAACACTGGTTGCATGGTTTGGAGCAATTGTTGGTGCAATGCGGGTTGCTCACCGCGGCGGAACTGCGCAGTGGTTGCGCGGCGGGCAAAACGCCGCGGCAAGCCATTACCGCGCGCCAAGCGATGCAGATATTAGAGCAAGGCGCGCCGACCGAACGCGCCGCATCCGCCGCGCCGTTGTTTGCGGTCGGCGCGCGCGTGCGGGTGCGAACCACATCACCTGCACCCGCGTCCGCCATGCCGACGCATACTCGCGCGCCGCGTTATGCCCAACGGCGCGAAGGGGTGATTGTCAAACATCACGGCGCGCATATTTTCCCGGACCAACACGCCGCGCGCGGTGAACAGAATCCGCAACATCTTTATAGTGTGCGCTTTGCCGCGCATGCGTTGTGGAACCACTCAACCGTTGCGCAATCCGAATCCGCATCCGAATCTGCATCTAAATCCAAACCGCGCGCGGAAATAAACGCAGCGGTTTATGTGGATTTGTTTGAGCCCTACTTGGAGACGCCCCATGGCGCAACTTGAACCGCTGGTCGGACAGCCGCATACGGACGGTGCATTGGTGTTTGACGCGCCATGGCAAGCGCGGACTTTTGCTATGGCGGTTATGCTGCATGAAAGCGGATGGTTCTCGTGGCAGGAGTGGGCAACCCTACTGGCGCGCCATATCGCCGCGTTTGAAAAGCACGCGAACATCGCCGACAACGACGCCTATTATCAACTCTGGCAACAAACCTTAGAGCAACTGGTGGCGGAGAAAATCGCGCGGCAAAGCGAATAGCCACGCTGGAAAAACGCGTTGGCAAAGTATTTAGCATTTAACACTTAACACTTACTTAACACGTGGCACTTAACGCGGCGGTTACATGATTACTCCGCGCGCAATGTTTGCAGCAGTTGTTGGTGGCGCGCGCGATAAGTTGCGATATGCGCGCTTTTGATATAGCCAAACCCTTTGAGCATCTGCGGCAGCGCGGCGAGGTCTACCGCGGTGGCCCGATTGTGCGGCGTTAATTTTTCCAACAATTGCGCAAGGTCGTTTTCATAGTCGGCGATTAATTGTCGTTCCTGTTTTCGTTCGCGTTGATAGCCGAACAAATCCAGCCGCGTGCCGCGCAGAAATTTCAAGCGCGCGAGTAAGCCGAAGCACTTTAATGTGAAGCCGGGAAACTTGCGCTTGATAGGATGCCCGCTGAGCGGATGCTTGCGCGACAGCAACGGCGCCGCCAGATGGAAATTCAGTTTGAACGGACCGACGAATTGCTTTTTCAGGTTGGCGATGAATTCCCCGTTGGCGTAGAGCCGCGCAACTTCGTACTCATCCTTGTACGCCATTAGTTTGAAATAACCGCGCGCCACCGCTTCGGTAAGGTTGAGCGATGGCTTGGCCGGCGCGGGTTTTTGATCGGCGGCGACCGCTTTTGCCGCTCGCCCGGCGGCGCGCAGCACTTCATTTTCGCGCCGCCGAGTTTGTTCCACCAACGCGCGGTAGCGCGCCGCATAGTTTGCGTTTTGATAAGCGGTGAGATAGCGAACTCGCCAGTTAATAATTTCATCCACATCGGTCAACGCCGCGTTCGCATCGCTTTCATCGCCGACTATCTTTTCCACCGCGTCGCGGTCAACCGCCGCGCGCCGTCCCCAAGTAAAGGCTTGCTGATTGAACTCCACCGCAACTTGATTCAATTGAATCGCTTGTAGTATTGATTCGGCGCGCAGCGGAATCAAACCGCGCTGATACGCGAACCCCAACAAAAATAAATTGCCGCCGATAGAATCGCCAAGCAGGTCGCGGATGATACGCGTGGCGTTAATAAAGTCGGTTTTCGCGGCGCCGGTTTGTTCGCTAATTAATTTCTGCATGGCGGGCGCGGGAAAGCAGTAGTCTGGCTGGTGGATAAAATCCGCAGTCGGGCTTTCATAAGTATTGACGACTGCGTGCGCGCGTTGCGCGGTCAGGCGCGCCAACGATTCCGGCATGCTGGATACCACTAAATCGCAGCCCAGCAACACATCCACATCGCCTTCGGGAATGCGCACCGCATGAATTTCCGATTGCGCGTTGGCGATGCGCACATGGCTAACCACCGCGCCGAACTTTTGCGCCAGCCCGGTCTGGTTCAAGGTTGAACAACCCTTGCCTTCCAAGTGCGCGGCCATGGCGAGTAGCGAGCCGAGCGTTAGCACGCCGGTGCCGCCAATGCCGGTAATTAGCGTATTCCAAGGGCGGTGCAGCGACCGCATTTGCGGCGTAGGTAACTCCGTTGCCGTTGTTGCTGTGGGCGGCGGTTGCTTGGCGACGCGCAAGGTCGCCCCGGTCACGCTGACGAAACTTGGGCAAAAGCCGTCTAGACAACTCAAATCTTGGTTGCAGGCGTGTTGGTCAATCTGGCGTTTGTCGCCGAGTTCGGTGTGTTTCGGCAATACCGACAAGCAGTTGGAAGCGACGCTGCAATCGCCGCAGCCTTCGCATACTTCGGCGTTGATGAAAACGCGGGTCGGGCTTGCCGCTAGGTGTCCGCGTTTGCGGCGGCGGCGTTTTTCGGCGGCGCAAGTTTGGTCATACACGATGACGGTGGTGCCGGCGATGTCGCGAAACTCGCGCTGCAATTGCTCCAACTCGCGCCGCGGGTGCAGGCTGAAGTTGCGCCGCCCGCGCAACTCGGCGGCGGCTTTTTTGCAGTCCTCGGCAACCACCGCCAGCCGCGCCACGCCTTCGGCTTGCAGTTGCGACACCAACTCCGCCAGGGTCAGCGAGCCGTCCACCGCTTGCCCGCCGGTCATGGCAACCGCATCGTTGAATAAAACTTTATAGGTGATGTTGACGCCGGCGGCGAGCGCGGCGCGGATGGCTAAAATGCCGCTGTGAAAATAAGTGCCGTCGCCCAAATTCTGAAACACATGCCGCGTGTTAGTGAACGGCGCCATGCCAATCCACGACGCCCCCTCGCCGCCCATTTGCGTGAAGGTTTCGGTGTTGCGGTTCATCCACTTGACCATGTAATGGCAGCCGATGCCGGCCATGCCGACGCTGCCATCAGGGATTCGCGTGGAAGTGTTATGCGGGCAGCCGGAGCAGAAATAGGGCGTGCGCGTGAGCGCCACCGATAGCGGCAACCGCGCGCGTCGCTGCGCTTGGGCGGCGAGCCGTTCCAACCGCTGCTGCAACGCCTTGCTCTCATACAACCGATGGATGCGTTCGCCGATGACGCGCGCCACCATCGCCGGGGTTAGTTCGCCGAGGTTGGTGATCAGGTGGTTGCCGTGTTCGTCAAACTCGCCAATCACCCGCGGGCGTTCGGCGACGGGCCAGTTGTAGAGTTGCCCGGTGATTTGGTCTTCAATCACGCTGCGCTTTTCCTCCACCACTAAAATTTCCTGCAGCCCTTTGGCGAAGCGGTGCGTGGCGATCGGTTCCAGCGGCCAACTCATGCCGACTTTGTAAATGCGCAAGCCGATTTTCTGCGCCAAGCCTTCATCAATCTCCAAGCAGCGCAGGGCTTCCAACACATCCAGGTAAGATTTGCCGCTGGTGACGATGCCGAGTCGCGCCGGCGTGGAATCCAACATGACCTGATTGAGCTGGTTGGCGTGCGCGAACGCGCGGGCGGCGTAGATGCGGTAGCGGTGCAGCAGCCGTTCTTGTGCCAGCGGGGTGGTGGGCCACTGCGCGTTCAAACCGCCGCGCGGCGGCTTGAAATCTTGCGGCAGTTGAATCTTAATTCGCTGCGGGTTGATTGCCGCCGAGATGGCTGAATCCATATTCTCGGTGATGGCTTTCAAGCCCACCCAGCAACCGCTGTAGCGGGATAACGCCCAGCCGATGATGCCGTAATCCAACACCTCCTGCACATCGGCGGGATTCAACACCGGCACCGCCGCGCCGATAAACATATACTCGCTTTGATGCGGCACGGTGGAGGATTTACAAGCGTGGTCGTCGCCCGCCACCGCCAACACGCCGCCGTATTGGGTGGTGCCAAAGGCGTTGGCGTGCTTGATGACATCCATGCTGCGATCCAGCCCCGGGCCCTTGCCATACCACAGCGCAAACACGCCGTCGTATTTCGCGCCCGGCAACAAATGCGTTTGCTGCGTGCCCCACACCGCGGTAGCCGCAAGGTCTTCATTAACGCCCGGCTGAAAGCGGATCTGGTGGCGCTGCAGCCACCGCGCGGCTTTCCACATGGATTGGTCAACGGTGCCCACCGGCGAGCCGCGATAACCGGATACGAAGCCGGCGGTGCGCAAGCCGGCTTCCGCATCGCGCTGCTGCTGCATCATCGGCAACCGCACCAATGCCTCAATGCCGGTCAGGTAGGCGCGCTCAACATCCAGCGCATACTTATCGTCAAGGGATATTTCGTTCAGCATGGCAACAGGTTCAATCTCGCGGTGGCTTGACCAACTTGTGCTGACTCAATTTATGCGACGCATTGTAACCGATGGGAGATGGTTGCAAGGTCGTTTTTCAAGCGCCGCGCTCGCGCCTTGCCGCGCCACTGCAACCGCCGCCGCAAGGTTTGGCAAAACCGCCGCAATTGTGCGATATAGCACATCCTCGCCCGCCGCGCGGTCGCATCATGCGCGTGTCCAAGAGGGACCGACCGGACCGGAAAGCCGGTTGCTCTCGCCCAACAAGGATTTTCAAACAAGGACGATGTATCAGAGCAAAGGCTTGCTCGCGGGAGTTACCCGGTGACAGCGGAAGTTGCCAAGCCCGGATCTACTTTGTTAGGTCCGGGCTTTTCTATTGGCAACGCAGACCGCAAACGCTCGCAACTTAGCCGACAAAAAGGGCGGCTATTTCCGCCCGCCATCCCACCCCGTCATTCCCGCAATTTTTTAAGCGGGAATCTCCTCTTTTGCTTTACTAAGGAGTTTCCTGTTTTTGCGGGAATCCAACCGGGTGGTTTTGGGAATAGCGGAGTTGCGGGAATAGTGGAGTAAGGTCGGGCGGCTATTTAAATAGCCGCCCGGGGTTTAATAACGCACAACCCCCGCCGCCGCCCGCCACGGCGGGGGCGGCGAGGGTTGGTTTAACAGCAAACTGCGCGGGGTTAGAACGAATAGCCTAACGCGAAGCGCAGGCCGGTTTGTTGCAGGTCAAAATCAAAGTTGCGGTTATTCGCCGACAATTGACTGGTGCCGGCGGGGTTGCGGCTGAGTTCAATTTCCTCGCTGCCGTAGTCGGTATGCTGCACCGCGATTTGCCCGAACCAGTTATTGCGTAGCGGCACCTCCACGCCGGCCGCCACCTTCCAACCGCTAATCTTATCTTGGTCGCCGTCGGCGGTGTAGGTGTCGGTATCGTTTAACTGCCCAGCCACGCTGCTTTCAATTTCCAAACTACGGAAGCCGAGCATGACAAACGGATTGACTGTGTTGCCGTGCCGGCTGACGAAGCCGAGTATTTCAT
>JAHRAW010000122.1 GCA_020027415.1 Gammaproteobacteria bacterium | reverse complement strand
TAAGACCGGGCATCAGTGGAATATCAAACGTCCGCAGTAATTGGTAGATAGGTGGATAGGTAGCGAGGGCGGTTGTTGTCGCCGGCGAATATCCCGAATATCCAAACGGCGAGCGATGATTTGCGTTCCGCCGGAAAACCCCCAATAAATACAACTTCGTATAATGTATATTATGTAAAGTTATGTTTACGGCAGACGCCAAGCCGTAGCACCATAACTTGCACGCAATCGCCTATTCAGTCCAGAACAGATCGCGGAAATGACGAAACATCTCCGCGCTGGTGCTTACTCCCCGCGCTCCCCTTGAATTTGCCGCAAAATCCCTTCCACGCCTTCGTGCCGCACATCGGTGCCGTGTTTGATAAACACAATATGTCCGGCGATATTCTTCGCGTGCCCGCCAAAACGCTCCAGCGCCCGCAAGCCCAATACGATGTCCACGAAATGCCCGATATTGCGCGAATCCTCCAACACAAAAGTACTCAGTCGGCGCACAATTCCTTGCAACTGGTCATCCAGCGTTAGCCCCTGCTTCAACACCGTCAGCGCGCCGGGCAAATCCAAATCATCAAACGCCCGCATCGCCGCCGTGAGCATCGCTTCCACATACTCCGACAGCGCGTAAATATCCCGCAGAATCGGCTCGCTGGGCGCCTTGTCGCCGTTGGCGTAGAAGCGAATGGTCAGCCCGGCGATTTTGCGCGCTTCATCGCCGGCGCGCTCCAATTCGGCGATAATTTTACTGACCGCGATAATTTCCCGCAGATCGCGCGCCATGGGCTGACGAAGCGCGATAATGCGGACAATTTCGTCATCCGCCTTCACATCCAAAGCATTGAGTTTTTGGTCGTTTTGGATGACTTTGCGGGCTTGCCCGACATCATGCTGTTCCAGCGTGGCAACCGCGTCTTGCAGTTGCGATACCGCCACCACCCCCATTTTGACCACTAAGGAATGCAAGTTGCGCATTTCGCGGTCAAACCGCTTAAAGATGTGTTCGGGGTGTTTATTGCTCATGGCGTTACCTCATTTATTTTATCGATAAAGTTCCTAACAATATGTTTTTCAACCGAATCTACCGGTGATATAGCCTTCCGTCAGCGCGTGCGTCGGGTTGGTGAAAATCTCCTCAGTGCGCCCAACTTCCACCAAATTGCCCAAATGAAAATACGCGGTTCGCTGCGACACCCGCGCCGCTTGTTGCATGGAATGCGTCACGATGCCGATGGTGTATTGCTGTTTTAATTCGTCAATCAACTCCTCAATGCGCGCGGTGGCAATCGGATCTAACGCCGAACACGGCTCATCCATCAAAATCACCTCCGGCTGAATGGCGATGGCGCGGGCGATGCAGAGCCGCTGCTGTTGCCCGCCCGAAAGCCCGGTACCGGGCTGGTTGAGGCGGTCTTTCACCTCCTTCCACAAGCCGGCGCGGCGCAAACTAGATTCAACAATTTCGTCCAATTCCGCGCGATCGCGGTTCAGGCCATGCAGTTTCGGTCCATAAGCGACATTTTCATACACCGATTTGGGAAACGGGTTGGGCGCCTGAAACACCATGCCGACGCGCGCGCGCAGATACACCACATCCATCGTTTGCGCATGGATATCGTTGCCGTGCAAGGTGATATCGCCGCGCACGCGGCAGCCGTCAATGGTGTCGTTCATGCGGTTCAAGCAGCGCAACAGCGTGGATTTGCCGCATCCGGACGGACCAATCATCGCTAACACCTCATGCCGCGCCAAATCCAACGACACATCAAAAATTGCCTGCTTATCGCCATACCAAACGCGCACATTGCGACACGCCATCACCGCATCATCGGCGAAGGCGTTGCCGACCGTGGCGCCCAACTCCTCGGTTTCTTGGCTGGCGTCGGCGGCCTCGCTTTTCGCCTGTTGGGGATGCGGGCGGCGCTTGCCGCGCAAAAAGGACAGATATTGGGTCATTTTTTCATCCACGTGCGCTTCACCAGCGCGTTTCCATTTTGTTTCTGAATACCGCGACCAAGCCATTAATCACCGCTAACAACGCCAACAGCACCAAAATAGCCGCCGAAGTGCGCTCTACAAACGCCCTTTCCGGGCTATCCGCCCACAGATATATCTGCACCGGCAACGCCGTGGCCGGGTCGGTGGGCGCGCTTGGCACATCCACGATGAAAGCGACCATGCCAATCGCCAACAACGGAGCGGTTTCTCCCAACGCGCGCGCCAAGCCGATGATGGCGCCGGTTAAGATGCCCGGCAACGCCAACGGCAACACATGATGCACCACAGTTTGCACCCCGGACGCCCCCACTCCCAAGGCCGCCTGCCGAATCCGCGGCGGCACCGCAGCCAACGCCGCGCGGCTGGAAATGATGATCGTGGGCAGCGTCATCAACGCTAACACGATGCCCCCAACCAACGGCACCGAACGAGGTAGCCCGAAAAAATTAATCAACACCGCCAGCCCCAACAGCCCGAAGATAATGGAAGGCACCGCAGCGAGATTATTGATATTGACTTCCACCACATCCACGAGTTTATTTTTCGGCGCGAATTCCTGCAGGTAGACCGCCGCAGCGATACCCACCGGCAACGCCAACAGCATGGTAACCGCAAGCGTAAAGAACGAACCTAAGGTCGCGGCGAGGATGCCGGATTGCTCGGCATCGCGGGAATCGCCGGCGGTGAAAAATGGGCGATTGAAACGTTTTTCAATGCGCTGTTGGGCGCGCAGATGCTCAATCCACGCAATGGATTGGTCCGACAACCGCCGATTCGCTTCCGGCTG
Organism: Gammaproteobacteria bacterium; assembly: GCA_020027415.1. Taxonomy (GTDB): domain Bacteria; phylum Pseudomonadota; class Gammaproteobacteria; order Arenicellales; family Poriferihabitantaceae; genus JAHRAW01. The sequence continues at coordinate 3,355 of JAHRAW010000122.1, read as the reverse complement.
CGCGCGGTCAATATAACCCTTCATAAACATATCCACCTCGTCATCCGCCAACACCCAAAACCGCCGCGGCGCTTGCACGGAAGGCGGCTTGAGCAGATCAGGGTTGCGCAACACCGCATCGCGCAACATATATTCAGCGCTATCGCTGACCAGTTGATAGAGCCGCCTTTTGTCTTGGCGGCTGCTGGCTGCGGGAAAGGTGGCGCGCAGCGATGCTTTAATCATTTTGTTGTAATTGGCGTCGGCGATGGCTTGCCGCCGTTCGTCAGCGGCAAGCGGCAGCGAAGCAAACTGCGTTGCATCCAGTTGAATATCCAACGCGATATAGGTTTGAAAAAACGCGCTGGAGGCTTGATGGGCGCTCACGCCCAATAGCCACAGCAGAAACAGCACGCCCATGGCAATGGCAGCCACGCCGGTTTGATAAAACCGCCTTTCCCGGCGATAACGCGCGCGCAGGCTTTTTCGTATTAGCGATTCCGGGCTGCTTCGGTTTGCTTTCACCGCATCCGCCCCTGCCCTCGCCGCCGATGGCGCGCGCAGGCCGCTCATTCGTACTGCTCCTTGTATTTCCGCGCCACATGCAAGGCGATTATATTCAAGCCGAGCGTGACGCCAAACAACACCAACCCGAGCGCGAACGCGGCTAATGTTTTGGGGCTGTCAAACGCTTGGTCACCGACTAACAAGGTCACGATTTGCACGGTCACGGTGGTCACCGATTGCAATGGGTTGGCGGTGAGATGGGCGGCAAGCCCGGCCGCCATGACCACGATCATGGTCTCGCCGATGGCGCGGGAGGCAGCCAACAGCACGCTACCGACAATGCCCGGCAACGCCGCCGGCAACACCACGCGCTTGATGGTTTCTGAACGGGTTGCGCCCAAGCCTAACGAACCATCGCGCAACGACTGCGGTACCGCGTTCATCACATCATCGGATAAGGAGGATACAAACGGCAGAATCATAATGCCCATGACCAGGCCGGCCGCCAACGCGCTTTCCGACGCCGCTTCCAGCCCGATGAACGCGGCGCCGTCGCGCACCAACGGCGCCACCGTCAACGCCGCAAAAAAGCCGTATACCACCGTGGGAATGCCGGCTAACATTTCCAACATCGGCTTGCCCACCGCGCGCACCCGATGGCTGGCGTATTCCGACAAATAAATCGCCGACAACAACCCACATGGCACCGCGATGAACATCGCAATGGCGGTGATCAACAAGGTGCCGGCGAACAATGGCACCGCTCCAAAGGCGCCGCTTGAGCCCACTTGATCTTCGCGGATTGCGGTTTGCGGCGACCACTCCAAGCCGAACAAAAACTCCGTCAGCGGCACGATGTTGAAAAACCGAATCGCCTCAAACAGAACCGACAACACAATTCCGGCGGTGGTGAAAATGGCAAGACACGCGCATCCCACCAAAAACCACTTGAAAGCGGCTTCCACTTGGTGGCGGATTGCATGCTGCCGCCGCAGCAGATGCATCGCCAAAATCAGCATGCCCGGCAAACCGATAAACACCACGCATAAAGCCAGTAGCACGTTCATGGAAGGGTCAGGCTACAAAGTGAGGCAAGTGGGCTGGGCTGGCGATGCGCCGGAAATGGGGTTGATTTTGCTGTTTTTGGTTGCTCATGGTCACTGAATGACTCAATTCCAACGATTTTTGGCGCATTCCGCGCAACCGAGACCTAACAAAGAAGGTTGCAGCAGCAAGCCCACGCGCCGGCAAAACCGAGCCGAACAGCATTGCCAGTATCGCCAACACCGCCGCCGCAGAAAATCGGCGGCGGCGCATGCTCCCCGCTTGCTAAAATTGCATGGTGGTTTGCTGCTGCGCGGCGGCGCGAAATGCGGCGCGCTCGGCTGGCGGCATGGGAATCAAACCGCGCTCGGCGAGATAGCCTTCATCGCCCCACGTGTCCTCATCGGTCAATTCCGCCATCAATTCAGCCATGCCGGGAATCAACCGCAGGTGCGCCGCTTTTGCGTAAACATACAGCGGTCGCGAAATGGGATAACTGCCGTCCGCGATATTCTCAAATTCGGGCGGCACGCCATCCACCAGCGAGCCTTGCACTACATCCGTATTCTGGTCGAGGAAACTGAACCCGAAAATACCCAATGCCTTCGGATTTTTGACTAATTTTCGCACCAGCAGATTGTCATTCTCGCCGGCTTCAATAAACGCACCATCCTCGCGAATCTGATGGCAGACCACCTTATAGGTTGCCGGCTCGGTTTCGCGCATGCTGTGGAGCGATTCAACTTGGGAACACCCCTCTTCCATTGCCAACTCCACAAACGCATCGCGAGTTCCGGAAGTCGGCGGCGGTCCCAACACCTCAATTTTATCCGCCGGAAGCGCCGCATTCACCTCCGCCCAAGTGACGTACGCGTTGCGCGCCAGCAACTCGCCGCCGCCCGACGCATTGGAATTAAAATTAGGCTTGGGCGTCTGTTTCGCCAACGCGCGAAAAATATCCTTGCGCGTCAAAGAAAAACGCGGCGCCGCTTTGCTGTTGGCGAGAACGATGCCATCGTAGCCGATTTTAATCTCAATAATGTCGGTCACCCCGTGTTGCTTGCACTTCTCCAATTCGGATTTTTTAATCCGCCGCGAAGTATTGGCAAAATCCGCGTGCGCCGCGCCCACTCCGGCGCAAAACAACTTCAAACCGCCGCCGGAACCGGTGGCTTCAATAATCGGCGTTCTAAAATTAGTGGATTTACCGAATTTTTCGGCGACCACCGTGACAAACGGATACACCGTGGATGAACCGACAATACGGATATGGTCGCGCGCCTGCGCGTTTGCGGCCGCCATGCCAATGGTAATGGCGAGCACCGCCGCCGACGCCAGACGCAAGTTTGTCAGCAAGGCGGCGTGAACGATAACGGATATGGAATTCATGGACATGAACATTAATTTCCAAGATAAGTGGAAAAGTAAAAGCGAATCACGAGGGGAAATTATACGAATGATATGGCGGCAATGCCTACCTGATTTTTCCTTTTCATGACGTATTAGTTAGGCAACCAGTATATCTTTCACCTCGGACGGTGCTTTTGAAACTGCAAACCGCCACCGCCCAAAGTCGCCGTGTTGATTCACGGCTTCCACCCATTCTTTCATGTAGGCATGCTTGGCATCGCTCCGCCGGCTTTGCCGACCTTTGACTTCCAGCACGAGATATTCCCCGGACGCCAACCGAGCAATGAAATCCGGGCGATATTTTTGCACCACGCCTTGATAAACATACAACACTTCAAAATTGAGATGATCATTCTTCACCCACGCCGCAACCGCCTTATTCTTATCCAGTTCAGACGCTTCGTAGGCTTCCCAA
>JAHRAW010000117.1 GCA_020027415.1 Gammaproteobacteria bacterium | reverse complement strand
GCAGTTGGTCAACCGCAGTGAGCCAGTTTTTTTTATCCATACTTTGTTTAGCGATGGCGTATAGTTGTTCGGCGGTGGCCTCGGGTTCTTCTTCTTGGTTGAAGGAGGAACATCCGAACAGCAACGCTACTACAAATAGGCTGAGGAGCCAGTTTCGGGTTGGCATGTGAATATGAATCCGGTTGTAGAGTAAAATTTGAACCGCGAACGCGTAAGTTGAAAGTTGCCGATTAGCAAAAACCGCCCGTTGCTCCACCTGAAGCGGGGGCGAAAACTTGTCAGCGATTGTGCCACAATTTTACCCCGAATCATGCCCCAAAAACTTCCCGACAATCCAGCCAACGGCTGATGAACCAGCAAGATCGTTCGTTTTTTCTGGAGGTTGCCCCGCAGTTTGCCGGCTTGCGGGTGGACCAGGCGTTGGCGAAACTGCTGCCCGAACATTCCCGCTCCGCCGTGCAGCAATGGCTGAAGCAAGGTTTGGTGCAGGTGAACGGGCGGCTCGTCGCGCAAAAACTTCGCTTGGCGGGCGGCGAAACCTTGCAAGTTTCCATACCAGAACCAAAAGCGAGCGATTGCCCGGCGCAACGCTTGGAGTTGGATATCATTGCGCAAGATGCGGATTTGTTGGTCATCAACAAACCGCCCGGCTTGGTCGTGCATCCCGGTGCTGGGCATGCGGATCGCACTTTGCTGAATGGCTTGTTGTATTTTGACGCCGCCTTGCGCACCTTGCCGCGCGCCGGCATCATCCACCGCCTTGATAAAGACACCTCCGGCTTGTTAGTGGTGGCGCGCAACGAAATCGCCCGGCAACGATTAATTGAGCAACTCCAAGACCGCAGCATGCAACGCGGTTATCTGGCGGTGGCAAACGGCGTGATGGTGGCTGGCGAGCGCATTGCGCAGCCGATTGCGCGCCACCGGCAAAACCGCGTGCGAATGTGCGTGGCCGCGGCCGGCAAACCGGCGGTGACGCAGGTGCGGGTGGAGCGTAAATTTCGCGCGCATTGCCTGTTGCGCGCGGCGCTGGAAACCGGGCGCACTCACCAGATACGCGTGCACCTGAGTTGGCGTGGATTCCCGTTGGTCGGGGATAAACTCTATGCCGGGCGCGTCAGAATCCCGCCCGCCGCCGGCGCTGAACTGACCGCCGCGCTACAACAATTTCCGCGCCAGGCTTTGCACGCCGCCCACCTGTCGTTGCGCCACCCCAGGGACGGCAAAGAAAAGCAGTGGCAACAACCGATGCCGGCGGATTTGGCGCGTTTGGTCGCGCAACTTGAATGCGATGCCGATGCGCACGCGGTCAGCGCCGCAATTTGAACGCGGGCATGCCAAACCCGGCGCCGCCTTAATGCGCGGTTGCCCTAAATGCGCTCCGCCCGCAGCGAAAAATCAATGGCTTTGAGGTGCTTGGTCAGCGCCCCGATGGAAATGTAATGCACGCCGGTGTCGGCGATTTGTCGAACATTCTGCAGCGAAACATTGCCGGAAACCTCCAGTTCCGCACGCCCCTGCGCCAACGCTACGCCGCGGCGCAGCATGGGCAGGTCAAAATTATCCAACATGATGCGCGGCGCGCCGGCGGCTAACGCTTGTTGCAATTGCGCCACCGATTCAACCTCAATTTCAAACCACGAGTGTTGCGACTCCGCCGCCGCGCGCGCGCGGGCAATTGCGGCGGCGATGGAACCGGCGGCGGCGATGTGATTCTCCTTGATTAGAATCCGATCAAATAAACCAAGCCGGTGATTGCGCGCGCCGCCAACCGCCACCGCATATTTCTGCGCGCGCCGCAACCCCGGAATGGTCTTGCGCGTATCCACAATTTGCGTGCCAGTGGCGGTGGCGGTGGCGGCAATAGCATCCACATACTGACGCACGGTGGTGGCGGTGCCGGAAAGGGTCTGCAACAAATTGAGCGCAGTGCGCTCGGCGCTGACGATGGAGCGCGCGCCGCCCTGGATTTCACATACCACCGTATCGGCTGCCAAAGCATCGCCATCGGCGCATAGCCAATGGATTTGAATTGCGTCATCCACTTGGCGGAAGACCTGAGTGAACCAAGCGATGCCGCAACAAACCGCCGGTTCACGGCAAAACAGACGCGCCCGCAGCCGCGTTGTTGGTTCCAGCAACGCCGCGCTGAGATCGCCGTTGCTGCAGTCGCCGTTGCCGAGATCCTCTCGCAACGCATCGCGGACCAGTTTTTCAATCGCCGCGCTGGGCGGCAATAATACGGTAGGCTTGGGCATGCGCGGATTATAATCGGCTAATGAAAATTGACAATCACTTGCTTGTGCCTCGTTTCACCAAGCGCCGAAAGGCGGGGAATTGCCGCAAGATACCAATAGATTTTATGCGCATCATCTCAGCCACACGATTGCTATGCTTGACTTAAACGCCATGCCAAAAAGCACCGCCCCAAAAAATCTCTGGAATTTGTTGCAGCCGGCGCTGGAACAATACAGCGAAAACCCCGCTTGGCTTTGCCGCGAGCGGGACGGCAAGCGGACGGTTACCTATCGACAACTGCGCGACGCGGCGTTGACCACCGCCGACAAACTGCGTGAGCGCGGGCTTAAAGACGGCGACCGCGTGGGCATCATCGCCCCCAATGGCGCCGAATTCAGCATTGCCATGTTAGCCGCGTGGAAAATCGGGGCGAACATCGCGCCGATTCATATCCATAACAGCACGCATGAGATTGCGCAACAAATGCAAGCCTTGGCGCCGCAGATTTTGTTGCACTATGGAGTCGGCGATGTGCCTCATGGCATCGGCAACACGCCTCAGCCGGCGATGGCGATTGACCTGCAAAGCGAAGCCGCGCGCATCGCTCGTGAAATCAAACAGCCGAGCCAGCCCACCGCCGACCAACTGGCGGTCAGAATTTATACTTCCGGTAGCACCGGCAACTCCAAGATTGTGCGCTTAAGCCATGGCAACCTAATTTCCAATGTGCTCGCCGCGCGCAACATCAGCGATTTTACGCAACAAGACCGCTTCATTTCACTGTTGCCATTGTCGCATGCCATGGGCTTGTTAGGAACTTTGTTGTTACCGCTGCATCATGGTTGCGCCATG
>JAHRAW010000101.1 GCA_020027415.1 Gammaproteobacteria bacterium | reverse complement strand
GCTTCTCAAATAGGGGAGTGCGCTTTTTTTGGGGAGTGCCGTTATAAGAACGGCAACTCACCGCCCCAGCCGTCATTCCCGCGATCTTTTAAGCGGGAATCCCCAGGCACCATCGTGGTGTGTATTTGGGCGTAGATTCCCGCGTTATCCAGTTGGCTTCCAGATTAAAAGCCTACCCCGCAGGTTTTAAGCGAGGGGCTGCGGGAATGACGAATCTGGGGCTACTGGAATTTACCGCTAATCCTGTTTTTGCTTTGCGTTGGCGTTTAATTCAAGTATACTTCGTGGTCTGTATATTCCACTGCCGAGAGGCAACTCCTTTCTTCACCGACGGGTTGGCGTGAAAGTTAATTTCGCGCCGCCGCAGGAAGATATCACCCATGGGGAGAATCCATGAAACTAAACAGACACTATGAAATCGTGCTGCTGGTGCATCCGAACCAGAGCGAGCAAGTGCCGGCGATGACTGAACGGTATCGCGAGATGGTGGTCGCCGAGGGCGGGCTGGTGCATCGCGCTGAGGATTGGGGGCGCCGCCGCTTGGCTTATATGATTAATCAAGTTCACAAGGCGCATTATGTGATGTTGAATGTGGAATGCGGTTTGTCGCAGTTGCGGGAACTGGAGAAAAACTTCAAGTTCAATGATTTGATTATCCGCAGTTTAGTGATTCGGCGCGACCAAGCGATTACCGAGCAATCGGCAATGGCGCAAGCGAAGGCCGAGGAAGACCGCTACCAAGCCGAGCAAGAAGCCAAAGCCGCGCAACAAGCCGAACGGCAAGCCAAAGCCGAACAACAAGCCAAAGCTGAACAACAAGCGCAAGCTGAACAACAAGCGCAAGCCGAACAAGACGCCGCGCCGGTAAGCGGCGCAGAAAGTGGTGAAGCGCAGGCAAGCGAAGCCGAGTCGCCGCCCGCCGCCGATTCCGCTGAGGCGTCCGCCGATTCTGACAAGGCAATCGCCGATTCTGACAAGGCAATCGCCGACTCCGACAAGGCGACCGCCGCCGCGTCGCCAACCACTAAATCCACCAGCCCAACGGAGGCGAACTAATGGCACGATTTCAACGCCGTCCGCGATTTTGCAGATTCACCGCCGCTGGAGTAAAAGCCATTGACTATAAAGATGTCGCGCTGCTGAAAGCCAATGTCAGCGAAACCGGCAAGATTCTGCCGCGCCGCAGCACTGGCACCAAAGCGCATTTCCAGCGGCAGTTGTCCACTGCGGTCAAGCGCGCGCGCTATTTGGCGTTGCTCCCGTATACCGACCAGCACGACGCTTAGGGGTTCGCATGCAAATTATTTTATTGGAAAAAGTGCATAACCTTGGCAATCTTGGCGAGGTGGTGCAGGTGGCGAACGGCTATGCGCGCAACTTTTTATTGCCGCAGAAAAAAGCCATGCGCGTGACCGCCGCCGCCAAAGCCGAAGTGGATGAGCGGCGGCAGCAACTCGCTCAGCAGGAAAGCAACCGGCAACAAGCGGCGCAGGCGCGCGCCGACCTGTGCGTGCGCGAAATTAGCGTTACTCGGTTGGCGGGCGAAGGCGGCAAACTATATGGCTCGGTGTCGCCGGGCGATATTGCCGAAACCATGCGCGCAGCCGACTGTAACATTGAAAAATCGGAGATCTTTCTGCCGAGCGGACCGATTAAACAATTGGGCGAGTTCAGCGCGGATATCATCCTGCATGCGGAAGTTCGCTTTGCGGTGAAAATCAAGGTGCTGGAACAACCCGGCGACGATTCGGCGGCGGCGAGCGATGCGGTTGCGGTTGCGGTTGAGGCTGAACCGTATCCGACCGCTGAGTCCGCCGCCAAGCCCGCCCCGAATCCGACCGCTGAGCCCGTCGATGATTAAAGTGCCGTTTGGCGCGCCCGCCGAGCCGACTGCAAATGCCGGCCTTTCGGTGGCCATCTTTTTGTTTGCCCGCCGCTAATGGGTGCCGCCGTTGAGTGCGCCCGCGCCATCCGGTTCCGCTTTGCCGAAACTTCCGCCGCAGGCGTTGGCTGCCGAGCAGTCGTTGTTAGGCGGGCTGTTGTTGGATAATCAAAAATGGGACGAGGTGACCGATGCGGTGGGCGTGGCGGATTTCTATCAGCAAAATCATCGGTTGATTTTTGAAGCCATTGGCGCGTTGCGAAACGCCAACGATGCGGCGGATGTGGTGACCGTCTACGAGTGGCTGGAGAAAAAGGACAACGTGGAAGCCGCCGGGGGGTTCGCTTATCTGAGCACGTTGGCGAATAACACCCCAAGCGTCGCCAACATTATGACCTACGCCAAGATCGTGCGCGACCGCGCGATTTTGCGTTCGTTAATCGTCGCCGCCAATGAGATTGCCGACAATGCGCATCATCCGCAGGGGCGTTCGCCGCGCGCGGTGTTGGATCATGCGGAGGCGTTGGTGCTGCAAATCGCCGCGCAAGACGCCCGCAACCGCGGCGGCTTTGCCGAGTGGAATGAGTTGTTGGCGGGCGCGGTCGCGCACTTGGAAGAACTCAGTAAAGCCGGAACCGATATTACCGGGGTCGCCACCGGCTTCACCGACCTTGACCACAAAACCTCCGGCTTGCAGCGCGGTGATTTGGTAATTGTCGCCGGGCGCCCGTCCATGGGCAAAACTTCGTTGGCGTTGAACATCGCCGAATATGTCGCAGTGGGACAACAATTGCCGGTGGCGGTGTTTAGTTTGGAGATGCCGGACCAGCAATTGGTGATGCGCTTATTGTCGTCGGTCAGCCGCATTAACTTCAGCAAAATCCGCAGCGGAAAACTAACCGATATGGATTGGACGCGGGTCAGTTCGGCCTTCAAAACGCTCGCCGATGCGCGCATTTATATTGACAGTTCCTCCACCTTAACGCCGTTGGAGTTGCGCTCCAGGGCGCGGCGGTTATTTCGTCAGCACAAAGACATCGGGCTGATTATCGTGGATTATATTCAACTCATGGAAGTCGCCGAGAAAACCGAAAACCGCGCCACCGAAATTTCCAATATCAGCCGCGCGCTGAAGACTTTGGCGAAGGAGTTAAATGTGCCGGTGATTGCGCTGTCGCAACTCAACCGCAGCGTTGAACAACGCCCGAATAAACGCCCGGTGATGTCCGACCTGCGCGAGTCCGGCGCCATTGAGCAGGATGCGGATGTGATTTTGTTCATCTACCGAGACGAAGTGTATAACGAAGACAGCGACCAGAAGGGCGTCGCCGAAGTGATTATCGGCAAGCAGCGCAATGGTCCAATCGGCACCACCCGCCTGACTTTCCTCGGCGAATACACGCGCTTTGAAAACTACGCCCCCGATAATTTTGAAAGCCACGCCGCCGCCGAGTATGCGCCGCCGATGTAAGGCAGTGGCGCGGTTTGCCGCCGCCGCGCACTGAGGCGAGGCTGGAGTCGCGCGATCGCTTGCCCAGATTGCTTGGTATCCCTTGCGCTCCGTTGTGTTTTTCGTGGTGACTTCTCTGGTGTTCCCTTTGTGACGATGGACGACTGCTGGCGCACGCGGGCGGTGCTGGATCTGGCTGCGCTGCGGCATAACCTTGCGGTAGTGCGCAAGTTGGCGCCGGCTTGCAAAATCATGGCGGTGCTGAAAGCGAATGCTTATGGGCATGGTATGGCGCGTATCAGCGGCGCACTTGCCGACCGCGTGCAGGGTTTTGCGGTGGCGAGCGTGGCGGAAGGCATTCGGTGTCGTCGCGCGCTTGCCAGTGCCGCCGCTGATGTTGCCGCCGATGTTGCGCCGCCGATTGCGTTGCTCTCCGGGCTGCAGCATGCGTCCGACTTGGTGCTGTGTCGGCGGCATCAACTCGCCCCGGTGGCGCACACTGCCGCGCATGTGGAATGGTTGGCGCAGTATCGCGGCACGTCGCTCACCGCGTGGCTGAAAATTGACAGCGGCATGCATCGCTTGGGAATCGCGCCGCAGCAAGTGGCCGAAGCGGTCGCCCGACTGCGTGCCAATCGTTGTCTGGCAAGGTTGGGTTTGATGTCGCACCTTGCCGCCGCCGACGCCGCTGAGCATAGTTTCACCGAACGGCAACTGGCTATTTTCACGCGTGCCACCGACGCCCATCAGTCGCACTGCGAATTGGGGCGCAGTTTGGCGAACTCGGCGGCGGTGTTGCAACACCCGCAAACTCATTTTCAGTGGGTGCGCCCGGGGTTGATGTTGTACGGAGTTTCGCCGCTGCGTGATACCGCCACCGCCGCCGACATGAATTTACGCCCGGTCATGCAACTGGAATCTCGCTTGTTGGCGATTAAGCAGGTCGCCGCCGGGCAGCCGGTTGGCTATGGCGGCGCGTTTGTCACCGCCGCGCCGACTCGCCTCGGCATCGTCGGCATTGGCTACGGCGACGGCTATCCATGGTCGCTCAGCAGTGCGGCGGAGGTGCTGATTGGCGATACGCGTGCGCCGCTCATCGGGCCGGTGGCGATGGATATGCTCACCGTGGATTTGTCGCATTGCAAAGCGGCGGCGGTCGGCGACCCGGTGTTGCTGTGGGGCAAGCAACTGCGCGTGGAAGAAGTGGCAAACTGGGCCGGCACGTTGCCTTATGAGTTGCTGAGCCGGGTCAGCGCGCGCGTGCCGCGCGTGGTGGTGGAAAAGTGATGGCGAGCGCAAATAGCAAATAGCAAATAGCAATGACAAAGCCGAAAAATAGTTATTACTGCACCGAGTGCAACGCCGCTAGCCCGCAGTGGGCCGGGCAGTGCGCTTCCTGCGGCGCGTGGAATACCTTGCTCGCGCAACCGCAGGCTTCGCCGAGCAGCCGCTTTGGCGGGGTTGCGCCGACCGCTGAGGTGCAAGTCTTGCACCAAGTGGATGTTTCTGAAGTGCGTCGGTTGTCCAGCGGCAGCCCGGAACTGGACCGAGTGTTGGGCGGCGGATTGGTGCGCGGTTCCACAGTGCTGTTGGGCGGCGACCCCGGCATCGGCAAATCCACTTTGTTATTGCAGCATCTATCCACCATCAGCGAGAATTTTCCGGTGCTGTATGTCAGCGGCGAAGAATCCACCGAGCAACTGGCGATGCGCGCGCGCCGCTTGGAATTGCGCAGCAATACCCTGAAAGCCATGGCCGAGAATCGGTTGGAAACGCTGCTGCAAACCGCGCTCAAAGAATCGCCCGCGGTGTTGGTGGTGGATTCCATTCAGACGTTGTATAGCGAAGCCTTGGCGGCGGCGCCGGGTAGCGTATCGCAAGTGCGCGAATGCGCGGCGCGGTTGGTGCGCTACGCCAAACAAAGCGGCTGCGCGGTGCTGTTGGTCGGGCATGTGACCAAAGAAGGCGCGCTGGCGGGACCGCGCATTCTTGAGCATGTGGTGGATAGCGTGCTGTATTTTGAGGGCGACAGCAACAGCGCGTTTCGCATGATTCGCGCCTTCAAAAATCGCTTCGGCGCGGTCAATGAGATTGGCGTGTTTGCGATGACTGAGCAGGGGCTGAAAGATGTCACCAACCCGTCGGCGATGTTTGTCAGCAAGCATGGCGCTTCCCGCCCCGGTAGCGTGGTGTTGGCAACTCAAGAGGGAACGCGCCCGTTGCTGGTGGAGGTGCAGGCGTTGGTGGATGACAGCGCGCTGTCCAATCCGCGCCGTTTATGCGTCGGCTTGGAACATAACCGACTGGCGATGTTGCTGGCGGTCGCGCATCGCTATGCCGGCATTTCGCTTAACAACTACGATGTGTTTGCCAATGTCGCCGGCGGCGTGCGGGTGGCGGAAACCGGCTCAGATTTGGCGTTGTTGATTGCCATCCTGTCCAGCGTGAAAAACCGCGCGGTCGGCGGTGATTTGGTGGTGTTCGGCGAGGTCGGGTTGTCCGGCGAACTGCGCCCGGTGCAACGCGGTTTGGAGCGAATCCGCGAGGCGCAGAAACTCGGCTTCAAACGCGCGTTGTTGCCGCAAGCCAATCTGCCGAAGAAACCGCCGCCCGGCATTGAACTGCTCGCCGCCCGCAAGATTGAAGATACGCTGACGATTTTTGATTGACGAATGATGACAAAAGGCAATAACTGCCATGCCGGCCCGCGCCCTATTTGTCATTTCCGCCAAACCCCGACTCCGTCATTCCCGCAATCTGTTATCTGGAATCTCCGCCCAAATAGACCCCACGATGGTGCATGGAGATTCCCGCTTAAAAGACTGCGGGAATGGCGGGGTAGGGGAAAATCGTGGGAATGGCGGGGTAGGAAAGACCGCAGGAATGACAAATGGGTGGTTGCAGGAATGGCGGCTAATCTGCGGGGATGACAAATGACCGAGAATTTCGCTACGCGCCCGCGGCTTCTTGGTTGCCGCGCAGTAGTTCGTTGATGCCGACTTTGCTTCTGGTTTTTTCATCCACGGTTTTGACGATGACCGCGCAGTACAAACTATGCGAGCCGTCCTTGGATGGCATGGAACCGGATACCACCACGGCGCCGGGCGGGATTTTGCCGTAACTGACGGCGCCAGTTTCGCGGTTGAGGATGCGCGTGCTTTGCCCGATAAACACGCCCATGGAGATGACCGCGCCGCGCCCGACTACCACGCCTTCAACGATTTCGCTGCGCGCGCCGATGAAGGCGTGGTCTTCAATGATGGTGGGGGCGGCTTGCAGGGGTTCCAGCACGCCGCCAATGCCGACCCCGCCGGACAGATGCACATGGCTGCCGATTTGCGCGCACGAACCCACCGTCGCCCAAGTATCCACCATCGTGCCGGCGCCGACATAGGCGCCGATATTGACATAACTCGGCATTAAGATGACATCGGGGGCAATATAGGCGCCCATGCGCACATGCGCCGGCGGCACTACGCGAAACTCGCCGCGCGCGAAATCTTCGCTGCGGTAATCGGCAAATTTGAGGTCTATTTTGTCGTAGTAGTTGGCAAACCCGCCGCGTACGATGCGGTTTTCCGCCAGCAAAAAGCGCAGCAATACCGCCATTTTCAGCCATTGATTGACCTTCCAGCCGTCGGCGCTCGGCTCGGCGACGCGCGCGGCGCCGGCGTTCAATTGGGCGATGGCGTCATCAACCGCCTCGCGCACTTCGGCGGAGGCGTTGTGCGGCTTGAGTTGCGCCCGCTGTTGCCAGGCTTGGCGGATGATTTGTTCGGTGGATGGCATGGCCAGCGAGGTGAATTGGGTGGCGTTGATTGGGCGGCGCCGACTGGTTGGGGCCGCGCTTGCTACGGTTGGACGCATGATAAGATAGTTTGTCGACGGATGGAAGTAGGGTTGCTGATACCGTCGCCTTGCAGGCTGGGGCGGAATTGATATATAATCCATTCACGAGCCGTCGCTGACCATGCGAAGGCGAATCATGCTATGCTATTGAATGCGCTGTTTCTGGAGCCAATGTGTTGCTTCTGGAGCCGCCACCAAGCCGCCGCCCGTCATAGCAAATCCAACCACCTAACATCCAAGCAAAAAGATGAAAAAGCATCTTTCGGTAACGATTTCGGATTTATCCGGCTCGCATTACTTTACGATTAAGAATTCCACCAAGCGTTACTTGTTAGGCGGGCTGTCCGCCGCATTGTTTGCCCTCCTGACCTTGCCCGCCTATATCTACCTGCAGCACCGGCAAGCCAGCGACATGTACCAGCGCAATGACAACCTTGAACATGAACTAACCAGATTTGACGCCCAAAACTCGTTGCTCATTGAAAAAGTCGGCAACTATGTGAAACTGACTCGGGAGATAGACCGGGAGTTGGCAAAAATCGGGCGTCTCGGCGGCCTGGACAGCGAGCACGAGCATGGCAACACGCCGCAACAATTGGCGCAACGGGTGCAAACCCTCAGCCAGTTTTATCGCGCCAAAGAGGATGAATATTCCGAAATTGGCGAACGCGTGGAGAAAATAGAAACGGTCATCGGCTTACAAGGCAAGCCGTTGCCGGCGACTTCCGATCAACTCGCCGCGCGCATGGACATTGCCGCCAAAAGTGCGCGCTTTGAGCATGTTATGCATAGTAGCATTCCGAGCGGATTCCCGACTCGTAGCCGCACCATTACCAGCCAATTCGGTCGCCGCCTGCATCCAGTGACCAAAGTCAATTCCATGCACAACGGGATTGATTTGCGCGCTAAGACCGGGGCCAAGGTGTATGCCGCCGCCAATGGCATTGTGCGCGCCGCGGATGAATCCAAAATGAGCGGCAAGCGCGTCATCATCCAGCATAACTATGGCTTTGAATCCTACTATGCGCATTTGCACGACATGGAAGTGCAGCCCGGCGACATCATTTACAAAGGCGAACCGCTCGGCAATGCCGGCAACTCCGGGCTGAGCGCGGCGCCGCACCTGCACTACGAAATTCGTTATTTGGGGAAGCCAGTTGACCCGTCCAAATTTTTGCGATGGGAGTTTGGCTCGCATGAGATCTTCACACAAGTAAAGGCAATTCAATGGAAATCCTTGGTAAATTTAATAGACAGCCAGATCACTCAGCAAACATTGCAACTATCGCAACTGGGTCCAGTTTTACCGGAACCATCGAAATAGAATGCATATTGCATATTGACGGTCAATTCAACGGCGATATTCATTCCAGCAACACTGTTGAGATCGGCAAGCACGGCACTTTGCAGGGCGAAGTCAAAGCGCAAAAATTGGTCGTGGCGGGCAAGTTCTTGGGCAACGCTGAGTGCGAAACAATTGAATTGATGGACGGCGGGAACACCAAAGGCAAGTTGACCGCCGCCAACTTGGCGGTGGACTACAATAGTTCGTTCCAGGGCGAGAGCATTCTCAAAAACCCAAACGGCGCGGCGACAAACGCCCCCAAGGCGGCGGTTGATTTAGCAAAAATATCCACGTTTTCCGCCGCCGCTACCGCTACTACTACCACTACGCCGCGCGCTGAGGAAGACGCCGCCTGAGCGGCTCGGCGGGCGTTGCGCGGCAAGCAGCACAGTTTCGGCTTGGCGCGACGGTGGTCTGATTGTGGCGGTGGTTTCTGCGATGGGCGGATTTCATTCGTCCGCGTCATCGGCAACCGGCAAATTAGGCGTGGCGGTTTCGCTCCGCGCGTGCAGGGCGGTGAGCCACTGCGTAGCGTATGTGTGGGCTACTGATTGGCTTGCCAGCAACGGCAGCAATCGTTGCAGGTAGTGAATCGCTTGCCGATACTTGCCCTGCAAGGCGGCGCCCGCGGCGGCGCTCCACAACGCATTCTCATGCTCCGGTTGCATCGCTAACGCGCGTTCAAGACGCGCCGCCACCGCCGCCGAGTATGCGCCGTACTGCGCCATTACGCTGGCATGCGCCCACGCCACCAACACCTCCGCATCGTCGCCGACCTGCGCATGCAGCTTTTGATAGGCGTGTTCGGCGGCGGTGAATTGACCGCCGCGCATATAGGCTGTGCCCGCCGCCGCCCAGTCCTCCGCCTCGCCCGGCTCGGCTGGCAGTCTCGTTTCAAGCGTTTCAAGTTGTCGCCCCACCGCCTGCATGAGCGCGATGTGCGCGCGACTCGCAGGCGCCGGCTTGGTTAGGTGCGCCGCCGGTACGAAAGCGCGCGGGTCTGCGAGGCTGAAATACAAGCCGAAACTAAGTAGCGGCACTAACACCGCGATGACTATGGCGTTTGCGATGCGCGGCGGTTGCCGCAACGGTGGTGCGGCGGAATCGGAATCGGAATTGGAATCGGCGCGGTGGGCATGCTTTGCCGCTTGCATGCCGTCTAAATCATCTAACAGCGCGCCTTCAATTTCCGCACGCGTTTCTGCTGTTTCTGCATGCGCTGCTGCATGTGTTTCGGCGCGCGACTGCGCCGCGTTGGGATTTGCCTCGCTTGCCTCGTCGGCCTGGTGCGCGGTTAAATTCAGTTCGGCAACGCGGCGGCGCGCGATAGCTATGTTTTGTTGCGCGCGGTCGTCTTGCCCGAGCGGTCGGCGGTTGCGCAACGCCGGCAGGATGATGGCAAGCGTCACGCCGAGCAGCACGATGGCGTTTGCGCCAAACCAGAGAATCAATTGAGTTCGTCCTTCAGCAGCGCGCCGACTTTTTGCAACTGCGCGGCGGAATAGGCGGTTTCGCTCCGCGAAGATTTTCTGGCGACTAACCGAACCGCCGCCGCCAAGCCAAGTAGCAGCAATAACAAGGGGCTGACCCAGAGCAACAGCGTCGCCCCCGAAAATCGCGGGCGATATAAAATGTATTCGCCGTAGCGGTTGGTCATATAGGCGACAATCGCCGCGCGATTTTGCCCATGCGCAACCATTTTTTGCACCTTGCCGCGCAGGTCTTTTGCCAGTTCGGCGTTGGAGTCGGACAAACTTTGGTTGGCGCATACCAAACAGCGTAGTTCGGTCAGCATCTTCCGATACAAATTTTCCTGTTGCGGGGTGGCAAACGAAACCACCTCAACCGTGCTGGCGGCTGAGGCGCTCAGCAACATCGCCGGCCCCATGCCAACGGCGACAGCTGCGGCAATGACAATGGCGCGCCGCATCAAGCCTCTTCGCGTAGTTTCTGTATCCATGGGCGCAACGAATGCTCCACAATTTCCGCGGTGAGCGGACCGACTTGCTTGACGCGCACGCGCCCGGCTTGGTCAATCAGATAGGTTTCCGGCACGCCATACACGCCATAGTCCAGACTGACCTCGCCGCGACGGTCAACCGCGATGTAGGCGTAGGGATTGCCGAGTGTTTGCAGCCAAGCGGACGCTTGCGCGGGGTCGTCCTTGTAGTTCAAGCCGACAATCGGCACCGCCCGCTCGGCGCGCGCCAGACGCAACAGCAGCGCATGCTCGTCAACGCACGCCGCGCACCACGAAGCCCATACATTCAACAGCCACACCTGGCCTTGCATTTGTGCGGTGCTGAAATTCTGCTGCGGCGCGAGCAAGCGCGGCAACGCAAAGGACGGCGCCGGCTTGCCCAATAATGGCGACGGCAGTTCGCGGGGATTGAGCGTCAAGCCGACGCCGAGCAAGACGATGAGGCTGAGGAACACCCACAGCGGTGCAGTAAAGCGATTCATGATTCGGTTGCGCGTGGTTGGTTTGGCGTGTTAGTTTAGTGTCTCAGTGGCAT
This sequence comes from Gammaproteobacteria bacterium, assembly GCA_020027415.1. GTDB lineage: Bacteria > Pseudomonadota > Gammaproteobacteria > Arenicellales > Poriferihabitantaceae > JAHRAW01. Next base: position 12,643 of record JAHRAW010000101.1, on the reverse strand, counting down.
CTCAGTTTCGCGTTCGCGCCGCGGTAGCGGGCGGTAGCGGTGGTCGGCGGCGGCGATGAGCCCGCCCAATGCCATTAGCAACGCGCCGAGCCAAATCCAGCGCAGCAGCGGTTTATAGTAAAGACGCACCGCCCAAGCGGAGTCGTCCAATGGTTCGCCCAGCGCGACATACAAATCGCGGGTGAAGCCGGGGTCAATCGCGGCTTCGGTCATCGGGGTTTTCATCACTAAATAGGTGCGTTTTTCCGGGTATAGGGTCGCCACCAGTTGTTGGTTTTTGCGCACCAAGAACTCGCCGCGAATGGACTCATAGTTGGCGCCCGGCGCCTTGACCGTGCCGTTGAATTGAAAGTCATAACCCGCCAACGAAAAGGTTTCGCCGGCGGCGATGCGAACATCTTTTTCCACGCTATACGCATTGCTCACCGCCACGCCGATGATTAAAACGCCGACGCCGATATGCGCGAGCGCCATGCCATACACCGCCGGCGGGGTGGCCGCGAAATCACGCAGCCGTGCGCCGCGCGCGGTGCGCGCCCACAGCATGGCAAGGGTGGTGAGCATAATCCAGATGCCCAACGTCAAGCCGAGCGCAACGCTGAATGAATACTTGCCGCTGAGCAAAGGCAACGCCAAGCCAGCCGCCAGGCTGAGCAACGCCGCCACGCTTAGGCTGCGCGGCAGATGCGCAAGCTGGTGTTTTTTCCAGCGCAACCAAGCGCCGATGCCGATACACACCGCCAACGGCGCGCCGATGACGGCGAACATGAAGTTGAAGTAGGGCGCGCCGACCGAGATTTTGACGCCGCTGACGGCTTCTAAAAGCAGCGGGTAGAGCGTGCCGAGCAACACCGAAAAGCACAGCGCGCCCAGTAGTATGTTGTTAAGCAACAGCGCCATTTCGCGGGACAGCAGCGCGAAGCGCACCGGGCTTACGCGGCGCGGCGCGCGCCACGCATACAACGCCAACGAGGCGCCGCAAATCACCGCAAGAAAGATGAGGACAAACAAGCCGCGCGCCGGGTCGGTGGCGAAGGCATGCACCGAAGTCAGCACCCCGGAGCGCACTAAGAATGCGCCCAACAGCGACAGCGAAAAAGTCAGCACCGCCAGCAGCGCGCTCCAGGCTTTGAAGACGCCGCGTTTTTCGGTTGCCGCCAGCGAGTGCAGCAGCGCAGTGCCAGCCAGCCATGGCATAAACGAGGCGTTCTCCACCGGGTCCCAGAACCACCAGCCGCCCCAGCCGAGTTCGTAGTAAGCCCACCACGAGCCGAGCGTGATGCCGAGCGTTAAAAACACCCACGCGAGGTTGCACCATGGTCGCGACCAGCGCGCCCACGCCGCATCCAGCCGCCCGCCGAGCAACGCTGCAATGGTGAAAGCGAACACCACCGAGAAACCGACATAGCCGATATACAGCATCGGCGGGTGAACGGCTAAGCCAATATCTTGCAGCAGCGGATTGAGGTCGCGCCCGACCAGCGGCGCCGGCAACAAGCGCGTAAACGGGTTGGAGGTGAACAGGATGAAGGCGAGAAAGCCGCCGCCGATCATCGCCATTACCGCCAACGCCCGCGCCGTCATCGGCGCCGGCATGCGCCGCGTGAAGCGCGCCACCGCGCCGCCCCAGAGCGCCAAAATGAGGCTCCACAACAGCAGCGAGCCTTCATGTCCGCCCCATACTCCGGAAATGCGATATAGCAACGGCAGGCTGCGGTTGGAATGGGTGGCGACATACGCCACCGAGAAATCGTGCGTTACGAAGCAGTAAGTCAAACTGGCGAACGCCGCCGTGAGCAGGAATAACTGGCTATAGGCGAGCGGTTTTGCCGCCGCCATCCAAGCCGGGATGTTTTTATGCGCGCCATACAACGGCAAGGCGGCTTGCAACAACGCCATCACCAACGCCACGCTCAACGCGAATTGACCGAGTTCTGCAATCATTGCGCGTTGCCAATCATTGCGCACTACGGGAGCGGGAGCGCTCGCGATTTTGCTGGGCGGCTTTCAGCGCCTGACTGACTTCCGGCGGCATATAGGTTTGGTCGTGTTTGGCGAGCACTTGCTGGGCGACAAACTGCTCGCCTTGCATCGCGCCTAAGGCGACGATGCCTTGTCCTTCGCGGAATAAGTCCGGCAGGATGCCGGTATACGACACCGAAACGGTGCTGGCGGTGTCGGTCAGCGCGAACACGACGCGCAGGTCGGTGGCGTTGCGCCGCACGCTGTTCGGCACCACCATGCCGCCGATTCTAAAAGCGCGTCCGCTCGGCGCTTCCCCGATGCGCACCTGAGTGGGGCTGAAAAATAGGTTGATATTCTGTCGCAGCGCGCTTAGCCCTAACGCCACGCTGCCACTAAGCGCCGCTGCCGACAGGATGAGCAGAATCAACCGCTGGCGACGTTGCGCTCTCATGCGCGCGCCGCCGTTTTCGTGTTGCCGTCGTCGTCACCGCCGTCGTCGTCACCACCATTATCTCGCCGCGCCGCGGCCTCGGCGGATAGTTCGCGCAACAGCGCGCGCCGTTTGCACAGCGGCGATACATAGTGATAAACCAGCAGCCCGGTTACCACGCCATAACTTGACCAGACATACCAAGCGTAGCCGCCCATGTGCAGGAATTCAGCCATGTAGCAACGCCCTCACCCATTTTGTGCGCCGTTCGCTGATGAGCAGTTCGCAGCGCATGCGGTTTAGCACGGCGGCGAAAAAATACAGTTTGAAGGCGGCGAACATGATGAGCAGCGGAATCAACATTTGAATCGCTATATCCGGTTTGCCGAATTTGCCCACGCTGGCGGGTTGGTGCAAGGTATTCCACCACTCCACCGAATAATGAATAATCGGCAGGTTGACCAAGCCCGCCAACGCTAATATCGCCGCGGCGCTGGACGCGGTGCGCCGTTCTTCAATGGCGTTGGCGAGCGCGCTATAGCCGAAGAATAAAAACAGCAACACCAGTTCGGAAGTCAATCTGGCGTCCCACACCCAGTAGGCGCCCCAGGTCGGTTTGCCCCATAGCGCGCCGCTTACCAACGCGCCCACGGTGAACGCTGCGCCCACCGGCGCGCACGCGCGGGCGAGCGCATCGCCTAATTTCAGATGCCAAATCAAACCGCCGGCGGCGCCCGCCGCCATTACCGCATAGGCGAACATGGACATCCATGCCGCCGGCGCATGCACATAAAGGATGCGATAACTATGCCCCATTTGATAATCCGCCGGCGCGACCGCCAAGCCGCCATATGCGCCGACCAAGAATAATAACAACGCGCCGCCGCCGAACCATTTCGCCCACTGGGCGGCGAACTGGTAGCAGTGCGCCGGCGCGCCGAATTGGTGCCGCCGCGTGCGCTCGCTGACGGGGCGCTTGGGTTGTGAGGAGTGAGGCGCCGACATACGCTAACCGGGTTGTTGCTACGGGAATGGTAATGGGAGTGGGAACTGATCGTGTATATTTTACTGGATAATCCGCGCGCGGTGGGCGCTACAAACGATTTTGTCGGCGGCAATGGGTGAGCCTGAGTTCGCCGCTCCTTCAATGCAAACTAACGCGCAATGCGGCGACGATGCCGGCCGGGGTTAGGGCAAGCGCAAGCAACAAGATTGCGCCCAACCAAGCCATTTCTCCGCCGGCGTCCAGCCCGGATATGGCCGCGCGGACCGCGCCACTGCCGAAAATTAAAATCGGAATATAAAGCGGCAACACCAACAACGCCAACAACGCTCCGCTATGGCGCGCCGCCAAGGTGAGCGCGCTGCCGAGTGCGCCGAGCAGACTCATGGCCGGGGTGCCGAGCAATAAACTCAGCAGCAATTCTGGGCAGGCGTGCCACGGCAGATTCAACATCGCGGCGAACAACGGCGCGGCGATAAGCAACGGCGCGCCGCTCACCAACCAGTGCGCGAATACTTTCGCCAACACCAACACCGCGGCCGGATGCGGGCTCAGCAGCAGTTGCGCGAGGAAGTCGTCTGCAAAATCTTGCCTGAACATGCTGTCCAGGGTGAGCAGGGTTGCGAACAACGCCGCCACCCACAGGCTGGCGGCGGCAATTTTCCGCAGGAACAGCGGGTCGGGGTCGGTCGCCAACACGAACAACGACACCGCCACCACAAAAAACATGAGCGGATGCAGAATTTCCCCGCGCCGCCGATACGCAAGCCGCACATCGCGGCGCACTAAGGCGAAAAACGCGCCCGTCGGCGAGTTCATTGAAACCGCTCCAAGCGCAGTTGTTGCGGTTGCGCTTGCGATTCGGGGCGCATCAGTTTTCGGTGGCTGGTGAAGATGACCATGCCGCCGACGGCGACCTGAGCGGCGAGCATTTGCGCGAGTAGGCGGCGCGCCGGGCGATCCAGGGCGGCGGCGGGTTCATCCAAGAGCCATAAGTCGCCGCCGTGCGCCAAAATTGCGGCGAGCGCAACGCGCTGGCGCTGCCCGGCGGACAGCAGTCGGCACGGGCGGTGCAGGCAGTCGCGCAACGCCAACTGATGCAACGCTGCGCGGCTGGATAGAGCGGGGCGGTGCGCCCACAGCGCGCGCGCCGCTTCCAAATTTTCCACTGCGGTTAACGCGCCGTTGAGCGGCGCCTGATGACCGCAATACGCCACCGCGCGGGCAAAATCCGCTCGGCGCGGGTGAATGGGAATGCCGTTCCATTTCACTTCGCCGTGTTGCGGGCGGCTCAAACCGCACAATATTCTGAGTAGCGAGGTTTTGCCGGCGCCATTGTGCGCGCAGATTTGCAGCATGGAGCCGGCTTCAACGGTACAATGCAGGTTGCGAAACAGCGTCCGCCCGCCGCGCACGCATGTAAGCGCGGTGGTTTCCAGTAGATTGTCGGCGCGCATTGGTTCGCAACAACGAGTGGGGGTGGGAGTGGCGAGGCGTTGCGATTTTTCAACGCCGCAACTTAAAGGCAACGATAAAGGCAACGATAAAGGCAACGATAGCCGCAACCGCGCGCATCGCCAGCGGACGCGGCTGCATGGCTGAAGCCCGCCCAGTGTAGCGTTTTGCCGCGCTTGGCGCAAGGCATGGCGTCTGGTTGTTACCCATACGCTCCGTTACACTTCCTACGCGTGGTTGATTTTCTAACCATCGCTGCGCCGCTTTGCATTTGCGCTTTGAATTTACCATGGGTGTTGACGCTTGATTTTACATATTGACATGGATGCGTTTTACGCATCGGTGGAAGAACGCGAACGCCCCGAGTTGCGCGGCAAGCCGTTGGTGGTCGGCGGGCGGGCGGACGCGCGCGGCGTGGTGGCGGCCGCCAACTATGCCGCGCGCAAGTTTGGAATTCACAGCGCCATGCCGACCGCGGCGGCGGTGCGGCGGTATCCGCAGGTCGTCATTGTGCCGCCGCGCGGGAAAATGTATGCCGCGGTGTCCGCGCAAATCCACCAAATTTTCAATCGCTATACGCCGCTTATTGAGCCTTTGTCGCTGGATGAAGCGTTTCTGGATCCAAGCGGCAGCGAGCGGTTGCATGGCGACGCCGAACAAATCGGCGTTGCCATCAAACGCGATATTTACGCCGAACTGCAACTGGTGGCGTCGGTCGGCGTCGCGCCGAATAAATTTTTGGCGAAACTGGCGAGCGGACACAACAAACCGAATGGATTCACCGTGCTTCACCAGCAACACGCGCAGGCGTTTCTGGACCGGCTGCCCATTGAGCGAATCAGCGGCGTAGGCAGAGTCGCCAAAGCGCGCTTGCATCGCGTTGGCATTCGCACGGTGTTGCAGTTACGACAAGCCTCACAAGCCGACCTGCGCGCCGAATTCGGGCACGCCGGCGAGCGGTTATGGCAACTGGCGCACGGCGTGGATGAGCGCGCGGTGATTCCGTACAGCGAAGCCAAATCCATTTCCCAAGAAACCACTTTCGCCGCCGATATTGCCGACTTGGATATCCTGCAAGCCACCGCCCTCGCGTTAACCGAAGAAGTTGGTTACCGATTGCGGTGTTCCGATTTGCGCGGCGGCACCGTGCAGTTGAAAATTCGTTTCGGTGATTTCTCCACCATTACCCGCGCGCGCGGCTTGCGCGCGGCGAGCAATGTCACCGCCGACCTCTGGGAGATGCTGAGTGCGTTGTTACAGCAACAACTCGGCGCGCGAAAATTCGCGGTGCGGTTGCTCGGCGTGGGCGTGACCAATCTGCAGCGCGGCGCGCGGTGCGGCAACGCCGGCCAAGCCGATTTATTGCGCCCGCATGACAACCGCAAACAGCAAGCGTTGGATGCGCTAAGCGACCAAGTGCGCACGCGCTATGGGAGCGCGAAAATTCGGCGCGGGAGTTCGCTACTGGCTTAAGAAAAATAGAGGCGAAGGGGCGCCGGGCGGTGATTCAGAGCGGCAACCGCAACCGCGATGCAAGGATATCCACGATGGAAGAGGCCTTAATATGAAAACTGGCGAATTGGGTATAATCGCGCAACTCCGCACGTTCTATTTCCCGCGCCCTGAGATATGCCGCCTTGCTAATTCATCTTAGCGCCCAAGCAAGCAAACTTAACGGCTCGCCTTCGCCGAAAAATACCGCCGCCTCATGATTCAAGTCCATTCGTTGTGCAAGCATTTTGGCGGTTTGAAAGCCGTTCATCAGGCGACCTTGAACATCCAACGGGGCAAGATTACTGGGCTCATCGGACCAAACGGCGCCGGCAAGACCACCTTGTTTAACACCATCGCCGGGGTGTATGCCCCGACTGGCGGGCGCATTTTGCTGGATGGAGAAGATGTCACCGGGTTTGCTCCGCATCAACTGTTTGCCAAAGGACTGGTCAGAACTTTCCAGATTGCGCATGAGTTCCCCACCTTGACGGTGCTGGAAAATTTGATGATGGTGCCGCCCGCGCAACTCGGTGAGCGGCTGGTTAACACTTGGCTGCGGCGGCGGCGCATGCATAAACAAGAGGCGCAACTGCGCCGACAGGCAGAGGCGGTGCTGGAATTTTTGAAGTTGTCGCCGCTCGCCGATGAACTTGCCGGCAACTTGTCCGGCGGGCAGAAAAAACTGCTGGAATTGGGGCGCACCATGATGACCGACGCCAAGGTGGTGCTGCTGGATGAAGTCGGGGCGGGGGTCAATCGTACCCTGCTGAACGACATCGGCGATGCCATCCTGCGGCTCAATCGGGAGCGCAACTATACTTTTTGTATGATTGAGCACGACATGGAAATGATCAGCCGCCTGTGCGACCCGGTCATTGTGATGGCGGAGGGGGCGGTGTTGACCGAAGGCAGCGCCGCCGAAGTGAACGCCAACGAGCAAGTAATTGAAGCCTATTTAGGACGCGGGCTGGGCATAAAGCGACGCCACACCGCGCGCGTTCCAATACCGCAACCGCGCCCGCAACCCACGCGCAGCGATGCGAGCGCCGCCGCGGACCTGAGCGAAGTCGCGGATATGCGTTTCTTCATTGGCGAAGCCATGACCGGCGGCTATGGCGGCGCGGACATTTTAGACGCGTGCACGGTCGGCGTGAGTAAAGGCGAGATTGTGGTCATCGTGGGACCAAACGGCGCCGGCAAATCAACCGCCATGAAAGCCATGTTGGGGATGCTGAAGTTGCGCCATGGGCGGATTATGTTAGGCGGGGTGGATATTTCCGGGTTGGCTCCGCAAGCGCGCGTGGCGCGTGGGATTGCGTTTGTGCCGCAGGTTGCCAATGTGTTTGTCACCATGAGCGTGCAGGAGAATCTGGAGATGGGCGCGTATTTGCGGCGCGATGATTTCACCGCCACTATGGAGCAAGTGTTTGAACTTTTCCCGGTGCTACGCGAGAAACGGCGGCAACTGGCGGGCGAGTTATCCGGCGGACAGCGGCAGCAAGTGGCGGTGGCGCGCGCGCTGATGACAAAGCCGTCGGTATTGATGTTGGACGAACCCACGGCGGGGGTGTCGCCGTTAGTGATGGACGACTTGTTTGCGCGAATTTTAGAGGTGCGCGATAGCGGCGTCGCCATTCTGATGGTTGAGCAGAATGCGCGGCAGGCGCTCAGCATCGCCGACCGCGGCTATGTGTTGGTGTTGGGCGCGAATCGCCACACCGACCGCGGCGCGGCGTTGCTCGCCAATCCGGAAGTGCGAAAATCATTTTTAGGCGGCTAACTTTGTCTTCTTGCCAAAACCTGAGTCGCAAAACCTGAGCAAATGGCTGACCTACTCAATGCGCTGGTGCTGTTCGCCAACTTCGTGCTGATACCGGGCTTGTCGTATGGCGCGCAACTGGCGTTGGGCGCGCTCGGCGTCACGTTAGTGTATGGGGTGTTGCGCTTTTCCAACTTTGCGCATGGCGACACCATGGCGTTTGGCGCGATGGCAACCATTTTAGTAACTTGGTGGCTGCAAGCCCGCGGGTTTCATATCCACCCGTTGCCCACCGCGTTGCTTGGCTTGCCGTTCGGCATTGCCGCCACGGTGCTGCTTTGTATGCTGGTGGAGCGCACCGTATATCGTTACTACCGCCATAAAAAAAGTCCGCCGCTGGTGTTTATGATTGCTTCGGTGGGGGTGATGTTGATCATCAACGGCGTGGTGCGCTTTGTCATCGGCGCCGACGACCGTCAATTTGCCGATGGGCAGCGGTTTTTGATTAAAGCGCGCGATTTCAAGCAAGCGACCGGGTTGAGCGAGGGCTTGAGCCTGAAGGTTTCGCAAGGTTTAACGATTGTAATTGCGATTTTGTTGGTCATCGCGCTGTTCTGGTTTTTGCAGAAAACCCGCAGCGGCAAAGCCATGCGCGCTTTTTCCGATAATGAAGAGTTGGCGTTATTGTCCGGCATTGACCCGTTGCGGGTGGTGCGCATGACTTGGATATTGGCGGCTGCGTTAGCGACCATCGCCGGCACGCTCTACGGGTTGGATAAAAGTTTCAAGCCGTTTACTTATCACCAATTGCTACTACCGATTTTTGCCGCCGCCATCGTCGGCGGCATTGGCAAGCCGCACGGCGCGATTGCCGGCGGGTTTGTCATCGCGTTTTCTGAGGTGACCATTACCTATGCGTATAAAAAATTTCTCATCTACCTGCTGCCAGCCGCTTGGCAGCCGCACGGGTTGGTGCAACTGCTGTCCACCGATTATAAGTTTGCGGTGTCGTTCATCATCTTGGTAATCGTGTTGCTTGCGTGCCCCACTGGAATCTTCCGCGGGCGGGTGCTGTGAGCCAACCGCAAATTCAATCCGGGCAATCCGGGCAATCCGGGCAGCCCATGCAACCCATGCTGCGCGCCAGTTTGGCGTTCGCCGTCATCGCCGCGTTGCTACTGTTGGTCGGCATCGGGCAGTCTTGGTCGTTCGCGTTGGCGATTGTCAACCTGTGTTTAATCTCGGCGATTATGGCGCTGGGAGTCAATATCCAGTGGGGATTCGGCGGCTTGTTCAACGTCGGCATCATGGGGTTTGCCGCCCTTGGCGGGGTCGCCGCGGTGTTGGTTTCCAAACCTCCGGTGGTCGCCGCGTGGGCGGCCGGCGGCGTCAACTTGCTACTCGCGGCGGTGTGCTGCGCGGTTACCATTGCGCTCGCCACGCTACTCTACCGACGCATGCGCAAGGGCAACGCGCGCCTGCTGTGCATGACGGCGGTCATCGGGTTGGGCGTGCTTGCCATGCGCTATTTTTACACCCCGGCGGTGGGCGCGATTGAAGCGGTGCAGCCGTCTCAGTATGGCTATCTCGGCGGCCTCGGCTTGCCGATTATTTTTTCCTGGGCGGTCGGCGGTTTATTCGCCGCCGCCGCCGCGTGGGTGGTGGGCAGAGTTGCGCTCGGACTGCGTGCCGACTATCTCGCCATCGCCACCTTGGGAATAGCGGAAATCATCATCGCATTTTTGAAAAACGAGGACTGGCTCACCCGCGGAGTGAAGAATGTCACTGGGCTGCCCCGTCCGGTGCCGTATGAAATTGACCTGCAACAAACCCCTTGGTTTATCCACTGGGTGCAACAACGCAACGCCGCCGAGTTATCTGAGTTATCGCCGGAAGCGAGCGGCGAAGCCCTGCGAGCGTTGGTGGTTGAGGCCTCCAGTTTGTTCGTCAAATTGTGCTATAGCGGGCTGTTTGCGGCGGTGCTGGCGGTGATTTTGGCGTTGAGCATCACCGCGCTGAACTCGCCGTGGGGCAGGATGATGCGCGCCATTCGCGACAATCACATTGCCGCCAACTGCATGGGCAAGCATATTACCGCGCGCCATCGGCAAGTGTTTATTCTCGGTTCGGCGGTGGTCGGCATCGCCGGCGCGATGCTGACCACCTTAGACGGGCAATTCACCCCCGGCACTTACAACCCGTTGCGCTTTACTTTCTTAATCTGGGTCATGGTCATCGTCGGCGGTTCCGGCAACAACCTCGGCGCGGTCTTGGGCGGCTTCTTGGTGTGGTTTGTGTGGATTGAAGTGGAGCCGGCCGGCTTGTGGCTGGTGGATAATGCCACTGCTTGGTTGCATGCGCAGCATCCGGTGCGCGTGCATTTGCTGGCAAGCGCGCAGTATATGCGGCTGTTGCTAATGGGCTTGGTGCTGTTATTGGTGATGCGGTTCAGCCCCGGCGGGATTTTGCCGGAGGTGGTTAGGCGACGCCAAGCGCCGGCGCCAGCCGAGCGCAAGCCAGCCGAATAAAAAACTCCCGGCGGCAAAGCCACCGGGAGCCGTGTTTCGAGCGTCGTGTTTCGCAGGTTGCGGTTGAACGAGTTGCAGTTTGCGCTACAACGCGCCGCAACTTGGAACTTTACCCTTAGTAAATCCTAACCTTAGTGAACCCTAACGGTCTCAAACTTGCCGTTTTTGACTTCCATTTCCTGATACGAGCCGAATACTTCGCCGACCTGGTTGAACTCAACATTGGTTGCGCCGACATAATCTACTTCGCCGCCGTTCGCCAGAATCTGCAGCCCTTTGGCGAGTTCGCCGGCGGCGATTTTCTCGCCCGGCGCATTTGCCACCTTCATCATTTGCGCCTGAATCGCCGAACGCTCAGCCGAGCCGGCGGCTTGCATTGCCAGTATCATCAACGCCGCCGCATCATAGGATTCGCCGCGGAACGGACCATCCGGATCTACACCTTGGCTGTTGGCGAAGGCGGTGAACTGCTCCGCCGCTTCACCGGTGCCGCCCGGCGCCGAGCCAATCGCGCCTTCCAAATCATCGCCGATGGCTTTAATCAGCGACTGGCCGATCATGCCGTCGCCGACGATGAAACTGCGAAACGCGTCGGTATCCACCGCGGCTTGGATGATGCCTTTGCCGCCTTGGTCAATATAGCCGAAGACGACCAAATGCTTCGCGCCGGAAGCCGCCAGCGCGCCCACTTCGGCGGCGTAATCAGCCTTGCCGTCTTCATGCGCGGCGTTGATTGCGACCGTGCCGCCGACGTTGGCAAACGCATTGCTGAATGATTCCGACAAGCCCTTGCCGTAGTCGTTATTGGTGAAGGTGATGGCGACCTTTTTGATGCCGCGCCTTTGCAACACTTTGGCGAGCACCTGCCCTTGCCGCGCGTCCGACGGCGCAGTGCGGAAGAAAAAGCCGTTGTCTTCAATCACCGACAGCGCCGGCGAAGTCGCCGACGGCGAGACCATGACCACGCCGTTTGGAATCGCCACATTATTGGCAATCGCGGTGGTGACGCCGGAGCAGTCGGCGCCCATGATGGCGGCAACCTTGTCGGAAGTCACCAGCCGTTCGGCGGCGGCGGTGGCGGCGGCGGCGTCAACGCAGGTGGAATCGCCGCGCACCGAGCCGACTGTCTTGCCGCCCAGCAATTGACCGGATGCGGAGGCTTCTTTCATCGCCAGTTCGGCGCCCGCGGCCATGTCCGGGGTGAGCGATTCAATGGGTCCGGTAAAGCCGAGAATGACGCCGATTTTAATGTCGGCGGCGGCGGCGCCGGTGGATTGTGAGTCCGGGCGATTTACCACGACAACGATAATGGCGAGTAGTACCACTGCGCCCACGATGCCGAAAATTTTCTTCATGTTAGTAGACATAGACATAGTTGCTAACCCTTTGTGGGAATGACACGAGAATTGAATGAACGATGCTGAATCGGACGATACTTAGCGACACTTAAAGATACTTAAGCACTTAGGCAATTAATCGCTCAGATATTAGACAAAATTAGCGTTACCCAAAACCGACTCAGCGCTTATGGGTGGCATATCATACCCCAAAACGACCGCACCAAAACGATCTTTTTACGATGCGCGTCAATTGCAAAAGCCGGTCGGCTAAAAAAGCGCGCGAGAATGTGCGGCGGGTGGCGGTGCGAGGCAAATTAGCCGATTTTTTACCTTGACAATCGGATTATCTGGGCTTATATTTCGCCTTGTTGCGCCAAATCAAAAATCGCGTTTGGGTTGTTTTGTGGTTAAAATCGCCTGCGTTGGCGGTGTTTTTTGCTGATTAAAGCGTTTGATTTTTGCGAAATTTTGTTATACCCATGCATCCATTCAATTTATCGGAGATTCTCGAAATGAAAGTTTTCATCCCGGTTGGTCGTTTTTTGGTTCGCCGTGCTGTTACTCTGATGGCGGTTGCCGTGTTTGCGGTTGGCGCTGGGTTGTCTGCTGAGCAGACCTTTGCGCAGACCATCATTGACCCGGCGGTCGCCGGCGCCGACGACTCGGAGC
>JAHRAW010000072.1 GCA_020027415.1 Gammaproteobacteria bacterium | reverse complement strand
ATCGCCGACCGGGTAATTCGGTTGTATTTTCAGCGCATCGTTTATAGATTGCAAACCAAGAAGCATACTTCAAATTCAAACTTTATACACCGTGATGCGCCACCAGTCATCGCCAAATGTGCGTTTTGCGGTGAAGGCGCTGGGGTTGTTGTCCGCCGCGGTTTTCTCAGTCGGTTTATTATTTAGCGAAAACGTGTTGGCGAGGGTTTCGTCGATAATGTATTCGCGGTGTTGTTGCAGGGCGGTTTGCACGCGCTGTGAGCCGTTTATGCAGAGCGCGATGCGATCGGATATTTCCAGCCCGGCTGATTTGCGGGCGTCTTGTACGCTGCGCACGATTTCCCGCGCCATTCCTTCCACGATTAATGCTTCGTCCAACGAGGTGTCCAGCGCAACCAAGAAATCGTCGTTGTGCGCGCATGCATAGCCGGCGGCGGGGGCGGTATGCACATGAAGATCCCCCGGCGTGAATTCTATTTCTTCGCCGTCCATTTTCCAACTGAAACGGAGTCCGTCTTGCAGTTGTGCGCGCACCTTGGCGGCGAGGTCGGCCGCCGCCGCGGAGTCATTAATTTTCGCCAACGCGGTTTTGATGGCGGGCATCATTTTGCCGTATCTTTTGCCAAGGCGCGGGAAATCGGGTTTGATTTGATATTGAATCAAATCGGCGCGGTCGGCGATAAAAGTTACCGATTTAATATTGAGTTCTTCGCGAATCTGCGCCGCATGTTTTTCAATCGCCGCGTGCGCGTTCGCATCAGTCGCGCCTAACAACATTTGCGCCAGCGGCTGACGCACGCGGATACGGCTAATCTCGCGCGCCGCGCGTCCCAGTTCCACCACTTGTTGCACCAAATCCATTTCTAAGATTAATTTTTCATCCAGCAATTCTTCATTGCAACGGGGCCATTCGGTTAGATGCACGCTTTCCGCGGCGCCTTCCACATGTTGATACAAGTTGCGATAAATCGCCTCGCTTAAAAATGGCATGAACGGCGCCAGCAAGCGGTGGCATAAATCAATGCATTCAAACAAAGTAAGGTAGGCGGCTTGTTTATCATCGCCGTCGCCGTGTTGTTGGTTTTTCCAGAATCGGCGGCGATTGCGGCGCACATACCAATTGCTCAGCTGCGCCACTAATTTTTCAATGGCTTGCCCGGCGCTTTTGGCGTCGTATTCATCCAAAGCGGCGGTGACGGTGGCAACGGTTTGATGCGCCAGCGCCAAAATCCAGCGGTCTATTTGCGGGCGGCGCGCATACTCAACCGTGCGCTGCAAATCAAATTGGTCAAGCCGCGCATATAAAATAAAGAACGCATAAGTATTCCAAAAAGTGTTGACGAACGAAGCCGCCACTTCGCGCACAATTTCCACCGAAATTCGTTTTTGTCCTTGCGGTGCCGAACGCGCCAAGAACAACCAGCGCAAAGAATCCGCGCCGACATGGTCAAATACATCATAAGGATTGACGATATTGCCCTGCGATTTGGACATTTTCTTGCCGTGCTGATCAACAATATGACTCAAGCACACACAATTTTTATACGCGACGCAGTCCGACACCAACGCGGCGATAGCATGCAAGGTGTAAAACCAACCGCGCGTCTGGTCAATCGCCTCGCACACATAATCGGCCGGGAAGTGCTGTTCAAACTCGGCTTGGTTTTCAAAAGGATAATGCCATTGCGCATACGACATCGCCCCGGAATCAAACCAACAATCAATTACTTCCGGCACGCGCGCATAAGTTTTACCGTCTTTAACAAAAGTGATTTCATCAATGCGCGGGCGGTGCAGGTCTATGTCGGTCAACGATTCGCCGACCAACGATTCCAATTGTTGCAACGATCCAATGCAAATGAAATCGCCGTGTTCGCTTTTCCATAACGGCAGCGGGGTGCCCCAAAATCTTTCGCGGGACAACGCCCAATCAATGTTGTTGTCAAGCCAATTGCCAAAACGCCCATCGCGAATCGTTTGCGGCACCCAGTTGATGGTTTGATTCAACGCCGCCATACGTTCTTTGATGGCGGTGGTTTTGATATACCAGGCTTCCTTCGCGTAATAAATCAGCGGGTCGCCGGTGCGCCATCCAAACGGATAGTTATGCATAATGGTTTCATTGCGAAACAGCAAGCCGCGTTGTTGCAACATCTCATTAATGATCGGGTCGGCATCTTTGAAAAATTTACCGGCGAGCGGAGTGACTTCCGCTTTGAAGCAACCATCCAACCCGACTCCATGCAGCACCGGCAATCCTTCGCGTTTGCCCAGTGCCAAATCATCCACG
>JAHRAW010000063.1 GCA_020027415.1 Gammaproteobacteria bacterium | reverse complement strand
GTGACCAAACACGCGCCCTAAATCTCAAGCCCAATCTCAACCCCAACCCTCAAACCCCTAAGGCAAATCGCGCAACCGAATGGCAAAATCATGCCCATCCCTAAAATCCACGCTGCGCGGAAGACTCCGCCCAGCCTTGTCAACCACCCTATCCAGTGAAGACTCATGGGCTTAATGGATAGCGCCATCATCGCCGTCATGCTGTTTTCCGCGCTGGTTGGTTTTTGGCGCGGCTTCATTCGTGAAATATTCTCGCTGGCGTCGTGGTTGGTGGCGTTGTGGGTGGCTTATTCTTATGCTCCCGTCGCCGCCGTCTATTTGCTGGATTATATTGAGCAGCCGTTGGCGCGCGTGACCACCGCCTTCATCGCGATTTTTATGGTGGTATTGATTATTACTGCGATGCTCGGAAAATGGTTCGGTAAGGTGCGTTCGTTCACCGGCATTGATAGCGTTGACCGCCTGTTAGGGATGTTGTTTGGCATCGGTCGGGGGGTCGTGCTAATTGCGTTGGTAATTCTCATGGCAACCTTCATGGAATTGACTAGCCAACCATGGTGGCAAGAATCCACGCTGATTGAACATTTCACGCCGCTCGCCGAATTTTTGGAATCGCTAATGTCAACCGATTTAGCCACTTCGCTTGAAGTGGAAGTAACCGACGCGCTTGAATAATATGTGCGGCGTGCTCGCCATGCTTGGTTGCGGAGCGGTCAATCAAGCGTTATACGACGGCTTGACCATCGTGCAACACCGCGGGCAGGATGCCGCCGGCATTATGACCAGCGATGGGGACCGCGTGTATCTGCGCAAGGACAACGGCTTGGCGCGAGATGTTTTTCACACCCGCCATATGTTGCAACTGAAAGGTTACATGGGGCTTGGGCATGTGCGCTATCCCACTGCTGGCAGCGATTCACGCGCCGAAGCGCAGCCTTTTTATGTCAATTCGCCGTTTGGCATCGCGCTTGGGCATAACGGCAATTTAACCAACGCGGCGACGCTGCGCGATGAGTTGTTCCGTCAGGACTTGCGCCAGTTGAACACGTCCTCGGATTCCGAGATTCTGCTCAACATCTTCGCGCACGAACTGCGTAAAGTGGTCGGCGGCACCCGCTTGCGCGCCGCGCCTGAGGATATTTTTAATGCGGTGAGCGGCGTATTCACGCGTTGCAACGGCGCGTATGCGGCGGTCGTCATGGTGTTGGGGGTTGGCATTTTGGCGTTCCGCGACCGCTGCGGAATTCGTCCGCTGGTGTATGGCTCACGGCAAACGCGCGGGCGGCGGCGGGCGCATATGTTCGCCTCGGAAAGCGTGGTCATGGATGTGTTGGGATACGATTTGGTGGGCGATGTGCGGCCCGGCGAAGCCGTGTTGGTGGATCTAAATGGCAAGGTGCATCGGCGTATTTGTGCGCGTCAGCCAAAGTATTCGCCGTGCATCTTTGAATATGTATATTTGGCGCGCCCGGATTCCATCATTGACGGCATTGCGGTGCACCGCACGCATATGAACATGGGCGCCAGCCTTGCCACGCAAGTGAAGCAACGCTGGCCGCGGCATGATATTGATGTCATCATTGCGGTGCCGGACACCAGCCGCGCGGCGGCGGTGGAAATGGGGCGCGTGTTGAAACTGCCGTATCGCGAAGGTTTCATCAAAAATAGATATATCGGTCGCACCTTCATCATGCCGGGGCAAGCCCAGCGCAAACAATCGGTGCGCCAGAAACTCAACCCGATTGGCTCGGAATTTCACGGTAAAAATGTGCTGTTGGTGGATGATTCCATCGTGCGCGGCACCACTTCGCGCAAAATCATCCAGTTGGCGCGTGAAGCCGGCGCGCGCAAAGTATATTTTGCCTCCGCTTCGCCGCCGGTGCGCTATCCCAATGTGTATGGCATTGATATGCCGTCGTCATCGGAGTTGGTGGCGCACAATCGCAGCATTGAAGAAATCGCGCAGGAACTCGGCGCCGACCGCTTGTTTTATCAACAACTGGAGGCGTTGGAGGAGGCGGTGGGGAGTTGCAACCGTGCCATTCCCGAATTTGATACCTCGTGTTTTAGCGGTCGCTATGTCACTGGGGATATCAGCGAAACCTATCTGCAACAAGTGGATAACGAGCGCAACGATGGCGCGCGCGAAAAATCCACGGATGAATTAGACCTTTCGGAAGTGACCAATATCAGCGCTAAATATGCGTAGACCAAGCCGCCCATCGGCGAACCGATGGAGTTAAAAATTCGCTAATAATCCGCTAATCGCCCGCACCCGCTAAATTTTTTAACACCAGTTCACCCTGCTGTAAATAAAGCGCGTTGCGTCGCTTGGGCCAATCCCCTAACACATAACGCCACGCCGGTTTTTGCGCGATTTCAAACGCATGCACCGCCGGCTGGTGGGTATGCCCATGGATCATGGTATCCACGCCATGCTGCCGCATCAGGTTTTCCACCGCATGTGGATTGACATCCATCACCGACCTGCTTTTGGTGCGCTTGGCGGCTTTGCTCTGGGCGCGCATGGCGGCGGCGGTGTGGATGCGTTCGGCAAGCGGTTGCTGCAGGAAAGCCGTTTTCCACTTTGCCGAAAGCATTTGCCGCCGCGAATTTTGATGCTCAATATCATCGGTGCATAGCGCATCGCCATGGGTGAGCAACAAATTTCGGTGCTCATACGACACCACCGCCGGGTCGGACAGCAACTGACAACCGGTGCGGCGCGCAAATTCTTCGCCCACCAAAAAATCGCGATTGCCGTGCATAAAAAATACTTGGGTGCCGGCGGTGACCGTGTTGCGCAGCGCCGCCTCCACCGCATCGTGCCCCAATAAACCGACGCTGTCATCACCGACCCAGTAGTCGAACAAATCGCCGAGGATGTATAATCGCTCCAACAGACGTTCGTTCTCCGCCAAAAACTCTTCAAACAATTGAGTCGTGGCCGGGCGTTGCGCACTCAGATGGATATCAGAAATAAAGGCGATGCTCATACCGAACGATGCGCTGTTGTTTCGTTACTTAATTGTTTCATTACTTAATTGTTTCATTACTTGGTTGCTGCGTTGCTTGATAGTGTTGTTTGTAACATCGGAACCGCCTGAGCATCAACTATGAAGCTGGAACTGTACGACACTTATCAACGCAAGCGGCGCCGCTTCGCGCCGTTGCAGGGCAATGAAGTGCGGATGTATGCGTGCGGACCGACCGTATACGATTATGCCCATATTGGTAATTTGCGCACTTATATTTTTGAGTATGTGTTGCGCCGGGTGCTGGAATTTCATGGCTACGCGGTTAAGCATGTCATCAATATCACCGATGTCGGGCATCTCACCTCCGATGCCGACAGCGGCGAAGACAAAATGCAGCAAGGCGCGCGGCGCAGTGGCAAGAGCGCGTGGGAAATCGCTGAACTTTATACGCGCGCCTTTCAGCATGATATGCAAAAACTGAACATCCTGCAACCGACTATTTGGTGTCGCGCCAGCGCGCATATCCCCGAACAAATCGCGGAGATTACGCAGATTGAACGGCGCGGCTTTACCTACATCACTTCCGATGGGCTGTATTTTGATACTTCCAAATTGGACAATTATGGCTATTTAGCGCGGCTGGATATCGCCGGGCTGGAAGCCGGGTCGCGGGTGGATATCGGTGAAAAGAAGCATGTTAGCGATTTCGCCATGTGGAAATTCAGTGGCGCCGAAACCGCCCGTCAGATGGAATGGGATAGCCCGTGGGGACGCGGCTTTCCCGGCTGGCACATTGAATGCTCGGCGATGGCGGTCAAATACTTGGGCGCACAGTTTGATATTCACTGCGGCGGCAAAGACCATATTCCGGTGCATCACTGCAATGAAATCGCCCAAGCCGAAGTGTGCTACGGCACCACGCTCGC
The DNA here is from genome assembly GCA_020027415.1 of Gammaproteobacteria bacterium. GTDB lineage: Bacteria > Pseudomonadota > Gammaproteobacteria > Arenicellales > Poriferihabitantaceae > JAHRAW01. The sequence continues at coordinate 2,786 of JAHRAW010000063.1, read as the reverse complement.
CAATTTTTGGGTGCACGGCTATTTTCTGGAGACTGAGCAAGCCAGAATGTCCAAATCCAGCGGCGAATTTTTGCGTTTGGCAACCCTGTTAGAGCGCGGCTATGACCCGCTGAGTTATCGCTATTTATGTTTAACGGCAAACTATCGCAGCGATTTGAAATTCACCTGGGACAGTTTGGACAGCGCGGCGATGGCGTTGCAACGGCTGCGGGCGGCGGCGCACTCATGGGGCGCGGCGGGCGCGGCGGATGAAGCCACCGTGGCGCGGTTTATGGGGGAAGTGGACGGCGACCTGAATACCCCGCGCGCGTTGGCGGTGGTGTGGGCGATGGTGAAAAGCGAGTTGCCGGCGGATGCCAAAAAAGCCACCTTGCTTTGTGTGGACCGCATTCTCGGTCTCGGCTTGCGCGACTGGCAGCCGCCCGCGGTGGAGATTCCTGCGCAAGTCAAGCAAATGGCGCGGCGGCGCGAACAAGCCCGCGCCAACCGCGATTGGCGCGCAGCCGACCGGCTGCGCGCCGCGATTCACCAACTCGGCTTTGACATTGAAGATTCGGTCACTGGCAGTGAAATTCGGCAACGAAAAACATGAGCGCGCTGCGCGGCATAAAAAAGTCCGGGCGGTTGATTTTACTCATTTCAAAAAAACCACCCAGACTATTTGCATCCGCCGCCTTTATGCATTAGAATACGCCACTTGATGACGCGGGGTGGAGCAGTCTGGCAGCTCGTCGGGCTCATAACCCGAAGGTCGTAGGTTCAAATCCTACCCCCGCTACCAATTTGCCGGTCAGCGCTGGTCGACCAATCGTTTGTCGGCAAGCATCGACCGGCAGGCTAAGACCCCGCTGTAGGCGGGGTTTTAGTTGTAAGGTCGGCATACGATGCGCGCTGGTGGTGACGCTGGCGCCGTTTTGGGTGACTGAACTTTCGGCTTGAGGGGTTGCTTCGGTATGGTGGAAACCGCGGCAAAGTTGCGGGGTTTGCTTGAGCCGCCGATTACGGCGCTCGGCTATGAACTGGTGCATATTGAATTTGTATCGGCGGGCAAAGAGCGCATCCTGCGGCTGTATATTGATGCGCCGGGCGGCATTCGCGTGGACGATTGTGAAAGCGTCAGCCGTCAAGTGAGCATGCTGTTGGATGTGGAAGAGCCACTGCCGGCGTCTTATGCGCTGGAAGTGTCGTCGCCGGGTTTAGACCGACCGCTGGTGACGCCGCAACATTTCCGGCGTTTCATCGGTAGCCGGGCAATGATTGTGATGCACCGCGACGCTGGCGACCAACGGTGTTTCACCGGCGAATTGTTAGCCGCCGAGAAGCGGCATGTGGTGTTGGAGGTGGATGGCGAACGCCATCAACTCGCCTACCACGAGATGGATAGCGCGCGGCTGAAGCCGGTGTTTTGATGCGGCGTTGATGCGGAGCAGGGCGTAACAGGCGGTGGGCGGCAGGCGGGCGACCAATTTCGCCACCAGCGTGAACAGACCAAGTGGTAACGAACGATTATGGCGATTACGAACAACGAAATCTTGCAGATGGCGGAGGTGGTTTCGCGCGAGAAAGATCTTGAAAAAGAGGTCATTTTTCATGCCATTGAGGCGGCGTTGGTAACCGCCACGCGCAAGTTCCACGGCGGCGATATGGACGCCAGGGTGAGCATTGACCGCGAGAGCGGCGACTACGAATGTTTCCGCGTCTGGGAAGTGCTTGCCGACGACATGCCGGTGGAATTCCCGGAACGGCAAATCGCGCTTGCCGAAGCGCAGCAAAGCCAGTCGGATATTGCCGCCGGCGATACCATTGAACAGCCGATGGAGCAGGTTGAATTCGGGCGCATCGCCGCGCAAGCCGCCCGCCAAGTGATCATGCAGAAAGTACGCGAGGCGGTGCGAGTACAGACCGCCGAACGCTACCAAAACCAATTCGGCGTGCTGATGTCTGGCACGGTGAAACGCTTGGAGCGCGGCAACGCCATCATTGACCTCGGCGGCATTGAAGCCATTTTGACCAAGAGCCAAATGATTCTCCACGAAGGCTTGCGACCGGGAGATCGAATCCGCGCCATGTTGCATAATATCAACGAGGAATCCCGCGGTCCGCAGTTGGAATTGACGCGCATCACTCCAGAATTTCTGCGCGAACTCTTCAAATTGGAAGTGCCGGAAGTCGGCGACGGCATCATTGAAATTCTTGGCGCCACGCGGGATCCTGGCTCGCGCGCGAAAATATCAGTGCGCACCAACGATTCCAATGTAGATCCGGTCGGCGCATGCGTCGGCATTCGTGGTTCCCGCGTGCAAAGCGTATCCAACGAAATCGCCGGTGAGCGCGTTGATATTATTGTGTGGTCGGAGAATAGCGCCGAATTTGCGATCCGCGCGTTGGCGCCCGCCGAAGTGGAACTCATTTATGTGGACGAAGATAACAAGAGCATGGATGTGGTGGTGGCGGAGGAAAATCTGTCGCGCGCGATTGGGCGCGGCGGGCAGAACGTTCGTCTGGCTGCCGAATTGACCGGCTGGGAATTGAATCTGATGACCGACCAAGAAGCCACCGAGAAGCAGGAAGCCGAACAAAAGAAACAGATTGAGAATTTCATGGAGCAACTGGATATTGACGAAAACGTTGCCACCATTCTGGTGCAGGAGGGTTTCAATTCCCTTGAAGAAATTGCGTATGTACCCAGGCAGGAAATCCTGGACATTGAGGAATTTGATGAAGCCCTGGTGGACGAATTGCGCAATCGCGCGCAGGACACCTTATTAATCAGCGCCATTGCCTCC
>JAHRAW010000062.1 GCA_020027415.1 Gammaproteobacteria bacterium | reverse complement strand
AAACGGCTGGATGCAGATCGTATCCATATCCACATAAAAGCCGCCGCGCGCAGCCAGTAGCGCATAGCGAAACCAATCGGAGAAGCCGGCGACCGAGCCGTGGTCGTCGCGGAAAATACACTCGCTCGGCAGAATCGCACTGGCGTCTTTCACCACCGCACCCGCAGGGATATCGCCCACCTCGGCGTAGGTGTAGAGGTGAAACGGATGCCCATTGTGCAGAAAAGACTGGATGCACAATTGTTCAAGTTTGGACAGCGGGTCGCCTATCCAGAGCGATTGAATGACCGGCGCAGAAGGCATGGCGGTTATGTTTGATGTTGGTTGGGTTGGCGCGAAACGACGATCGCGCCTAACAAAATTATTGGATTAGATGAATTTTCGCCATGCGCCGCCGCTTGACGGGGTCGGAATTATAGCAAAAGCGGGGCGATTCTTTGCAATGGGTTGCACTCGCTATCCGGCGGCGGGTTTGCCGGGTTTGCCGGGGTTACTCAGACGCGGAGTAGCGGCATATCACCAGATTTTGCCGCAGCGGGCGCGGGTTGTTTTCGGCGGCACTTGGTCAAACACCAAATTGGCGGCGTTGAGCGCGACAAACTGGCGGCTTTTGGCGCGGGCAATTAAAATTACGCCGAGGTCTTCCGCCAGTTCAAAACCCATATGGGTGGCGCCGTTGCGGGAAACCAACACTGGAATGCCCATGAGCGCCGCTTTCATCACAATTTCCGAAGTGAGCCGACCGGTGGTATAAAAAATCTTGTCGTGCCCGCCCATTTTCCGCAGCCACATCTCGCCGGCGATAGTGTCCATCGCGTTGTGTCTGCCGACATCCTCTATAAACATCAGCACTTCATCGCCCCGACACAAGCCGCAGCCATGCACTGAGCCGGCGGTGCGGTAGGCTTTGTTGTGGCGGGCGACTTGCGCCAAGACTTTGTAAATAGCGGATTGTTTGATTTGAATATTCGGCAGGCGGTGTTCGTATAGTTTGTCCAGGGCGCAACTTAGAATCGTGCCTTGCCCGCAGCCGCTGGTGACCGTGCGCTTGCTTGCATTAAAATTCGGTATGCCGTTGCCGTCCACGGTGCGCACCTCGGCCAACTCGCGCTCCCAATCTACCATGATGGATTTGATTTGCTCGGGGCGCGCAAACAAGGTTTGGTTGCGCAGGTAGCCAAGCGCCAGTTTTTCCGGGTGGGTGCCGAGCGTCATCAAGGTGACCAACTCGCTGCCATCCACGGTGATGGTGAGCGGCAATTCGCCCACGATATGCACCGTTTTTTCTTCTCCATACTGATTCTGCGAAGACACCTGATGAATGGACTCAAGCCCGGCATCGCTCATCTGCGGGCGGCTCTCCGCAGCCGCAGTGTTGACGGATGCGTTGGCATGGGCGCGGCGGTCAGCTGCATCTGAGTCGGCGGCAAGCGCGCGACGAGGCGGGTTCATGAGCAGGGGCTATTTTGCAGAAAGGGGTTGGCGGGCGGCGCATCAGGGTGACTGGAATGATAGCCCACTTTTGGTGTATAATTGAACAATGCTTTTCCATCTCAAAAATCAACTCGCCAAACAGGGTTTCAACCTGTGGAAATTCCTGCTCGCGCAGCATACTTGGCTGTCCAGCGGCAAGGAATATCACGCGTTGCCTGCGACTATCCGCCGCTCCATCAACCGCCAGCAGGACGGCAGCGAGCGACTCATCGGCTGGATTCAAATCTCCATCATTAGCCTGTTCGCGGTGCTGTATTTCGCCGCTCCGCAACCGCCGAGCGAGGCGCAATTCGAATCCGTGCCGGTGCTACTCGGCACGCATTTCGTTTTCACCTGCTTCCGCCTGTGGCTGTCGTATAAAACCAGCCTGCCGCTGTGGTTTTTGGTCGTGTCAATCTTTATGGACGTCGCGTTGCTATTCGGCTCCATCTGGTCGTTTCATTTGGAATACGGGCAGCCGCCCGCGTTTTACCTCAAATCGCCGACCATGCTCTACGCCTTCATTTTCATCGGCATCCGCGCGTTGCGATTTGAGCCGGGTTATGTGTTGCTCGCCGGTCTGGTCAGCTCCGGCGGTTGGTTTTTGCTCGTGCTGTTCGCCATTTTCGCCCACCCCGGTGGGCTTCCAATTACCGAAGACTATGTGGAATACCTGACCGCCAACCGCGTATTGATCGGCGGCGAGATTGACAAAATCATCTCCATTATGCTGGTCACCACCGTGCTCACCGTCGCCATCGCGCGCGCGCGCAAACTTTTGATTCGCGCCATCGTGGAAGGCAGCGCGGCGGCGAGTTTGTCGCATTTCGTGCCGGAAGGAATCGCCGACCGCATCGCCACCGCGGAGGGTCCGCTGAGCGATGTTAAAACGGAAGAACGCGAGGCGACTATTTTATTTTCCGATTTGGTTTCCTTCACTCAGATGTCGGAAGGCTTAAAACCGGATGAATTGATCACCACCGCGAATGAGTTTTTCGCGCTCGCTTCGGAATCAATCAAGCGCCATAAGGGAGTCATCATTCTGTTTCATGGCGACGCGATTATGGCGAGTTTCAATCTGCCGTCCAGCGATACTGAACACGCCAGCAACGCGGTGGCGACCGCCATAGAAATTCAGCAACGCCTGCAAACCCATGAATTTTCCACCGGCGTGAAACTAAAAGCGCGAATTGGCATTAACACCGGCGCCGTAGTCGGCGGCTTCGCCGGCGCATCGGGGCTGCTGAACTACACCTTATACGGCGACAATGTCAACATCGCCGCGCGCTTGGAGGAATTAAACAAACAACACGGAACTTCCATTTTGGTATCCGAACGCACTGTGGAACTAAGCGATCAACAGCGATTCCAATTTGAACCAAAAGGTAGCGAAGTGCTGCGCGGACGGCGCGGGGCGATTAATATTTTTACGCCGACACTTACTGATCACGCGGAATGATTTCTATATGCGGCTTTACCAACCATAATTCTTTGATTTCTTTTTTGAGTGCTTCATGCCTATGTTTTAGGTTCTCCATATTCCATTGTTCATAACCACAAACTTCTTTAGTAATTTCAAAAGAAGTTTTTTGTTGCTTTCTTAAATATTCCTCTTTCTTGCTGTCAAATCCACTATTCTTGGCGCGCGCA
>JAHRAW010000061.1 GCA_020027415.1 Gammaproteobacteria bacterium | reverse complement strand
CGCCAAAACGCAGGCAAAGGAAATCATCCAACGCGCGGAAAAACGCGGCGGCGAACTGGTGGATGAAGCCAAGCAAAACGCCGTCACCGAAGGGCGGCGCATGCTCGCCGCCGCGCATGTTGAAATTGACACCGAACTCAACAAAGCCAAAGAAACCCTGCGCGTGCAAGTGGGCGAACTGGCGGTGGTCGGCGCGCGGCAGATTCTCAAGCGCGAAATTGACCCCAAAGCGCACGCCGAATTGTTGGCTCGGCTGGCAACCAAACTATAACGCGCGCCGCCAACCCGGCATCACCACCCGCACGCAACCAACATGGCTGAATTAAGCGGCATCGCCCGCCCGTATGCGAATGCGGTGTTTGAACTGGCACAACAGCAAGATGAGTTGGCGGCTTGGGGCGACCAACTGGATTGGTTGGCGGCGATTGCCGCCGATGCGAAGGTGGCGCGGCTGGTGAAAAACCCGCGCGTTACGGATGAACAATTGCAACAATTAATTTTGCAGGCAGCCGCCGACTCATTGCAGGCGGGCGGCAAGCATCTGCTCAAATTGTTAATACGCAATGGCCGGCTCGGCGTGTTGCCGGAAATCGCGCGCTTATTCGCCGCGCGCCGCGCGGCCGCGGAAAACACCATCGCCGCGGAAATGATCACCGCCGCCGAAATTAACGCAACGCCGCGCGCACAATTCACCGACGCGCTACAAAACAGACTGGGTTGCCGAGTTCAACTGGAATTCGCGGTTGACCAAGACCTGCTCGGCGGCGCGGTGTTGCGCGCCGGCGACTGGGTTATAGACGGCTCAGTGCGCGCGCAACTTGAACAACTTGTCGGGGCGCTAAACGCTTAGCCCGGTTAGCCATTTTCGTCTCTTAGGATCTTAGCCCATTAGCCCCTTAGCCCCTAATTCATCAGGAGTCCTCCACCATGTCCATGCAATTGAACCCGTCCGAAATCAGCGAACTTATCAAGCAACGGATTGCCAATTTTGACGCGCCCGCCGAAGCGCGCACCGAAGGCAGCATCGTAATGCTGACCGACGGCATCGCCCGCATCCACGGCTTGAGCGAAGCCATGCAAGGCGAAATGCTTGAATTCCCCGGCCAGACCCCGGGTCATGCCACCTATGGGCTCGCGCTCAATTTGGAACAGGATTCGGTCGGCGCGGTGGTGTTGGGCGACTATAAGCACTTGTCGGAAGGCGACACGGTGCGGTGCACCGGGCGAATTTTAGAAGTGCCAACCGGAACCGCCTTGTTGGGTCGGGTGGTGGACCCACTCGGTCAGCCATTGGACGGCAAGGGCGCTATTGAGCACACCGACATCTCGCCCATTGAAAAGGTTGCGCCGGGGGTGATTGCGCGCAAATCGGTGGATCAGCCGGTGCAGATTGGGCTCAAATCCATTGATGCGATGGTGCCGATTGGGCGCGGGCAGCGCGAATTAATCATCGGCGACCGCCAGACCGGCAAAACCGCGGTTGCCGTGGACGCCATCATTAACCAAAAAGGCGCCGGCATTAGCTGCATTTATGTGGCGATTGGGCAGAAAGCGTCCAGCATCGCCGCGGTGGTGCGTAAATTAGAGGAACACGATGCGATGCAACACACCATCGTGGTTGCCGCCGCCGCTTCCAGTTCGGCTGCCGAGCAATTCATCGCGCCGTATTGCGGCTGCACCATGGGCGAATACTTCCGCGACCGCGGCGAAGATGCGCTGATTATCTACGATGACTTGACCAAACAAGCGTGGGCGTATCGGCAGATTTCATTGCTGTTGCGACGCCCGCCGGGGCGCGAAGCCTATCCCGGCGATGTGTTTTATCTGCACTCGCGGTTGTTGGAACGCGCCGCGCGCATTAACGAAGAAGCGGTGGAAAAACTCACCGACGGCAAAGTGAAAGGCAAAACTGGTTCGCTGACTGCGTTGCCGATTATTGAAACCCAAGCCGGCGATGTGTCCGCGTTCGTGCCGACCAATGTCATTTCCATCACCGACGGGCAAATTTTTCTGGAGACCGATTTATTCAACGCCGGCGTTCGCCCCGCCATCAACGCCGGACTTTCGGTATCGCGCGTCGGCGGCGCCGCGCAAACCCCCATCATCAAAAAACTCGGCGGCGGCATCCGTCTGGCGTTGGCGCAATACCGCGAACTCGCCGCCTTCTCGCAATTCGCCTCCGACCTGGACGAAGCCACCCGCAAACAATTAGAACGCGGCGAACGCGTGATGGAAGTGATGAAGCAACCGCAATACCAACCGATGTCAGTCGCCGAAATGGCGCTGTCGCTGTTCGCCGCCAACGAAGGCTATTTGGACGACCTGGAAGTAAGCAAAGTAGTCGCCTTTGAATCGGCAATGCAAGCGCACGCTAAAGCCACGCACGGCAAACTGCTG
>JAHRAW010000054.1 GCA_020027415.1 Gammaproteobacteria bacterium | reverse complement strand
AGATTTGTTGCGTGAACTGCCAGGCTTCGTTGTGGGAAAGTCCGCTGTGTTCGGGGATCACCACTTTGGTGTATAAGTTTTTGCCGTGTTCGCTTTTCAAACTGGCCAAGCGTTGTTCCAGTTTTGCGCGCGAGTAGGCGCGCGGTTCGCGTTGCGACGGTTCTTTCAAACCAAACTGATAGCCCGGCGCGGTTTTTACCAGCGATACTTCCACCACATGCTTGCCCGCCGCATTGCGCGCCGGTCGCACCAGAGTGCGGTATTGCGCGTCCAACGAGTCGTATTCTTCTTGCAGCGTTTGAAATTTAACGCTGGAGGCGTCCGCTAATTTTTGCAACGCGGCATTTTCCGCGCGGCGTTGACGGATTCGTTCGGTGAGGTTTTCAATTTTCGCGGTGGCGGCGGATTCGCGTTGCGCCAATTGTTGTTGTAGCAAGCGCAAGCGCGCCGCCAACCGATCCAAACGTTCGGACAAGGCTTGCCCCGAGTCGCCGCGGTTGTTAGTTTGGGCTGGTGGTTGCAGCGCATCCAACTGCGTCGCGAGCGCGGCGATTTTTTGGCTCAGCTTAGCTTCGTTGGCGGTCAGCGCAGCCACCTGAGTTTGCGCGGCGGCTAAATTTTCGCCGCGCACGCGCGCTTGCGCGGTAAGTTGTCGTTTTTCCGCAGTGAGTTTTTTGCGTTCGGCGATAATCTGCGCGAGTTGCTGTTCCAAGCCGACGTGGTCGGCGGTCATCAATTCAATGCGTTTCAGTTCCGCCAACAATTGCGCGCGCAACGCATCGCGTTCGTTGATGCGGACGCCCAATGATTGTTGCAACGCCAAGGTTCTGCGTTCCAGCGCGTTGAGTTTTTCCAGCAGCCCGCGATTCTCCAACAAGTTTGCGTCGCGTTCGCTGATGCTGGTTACCAGTTGGCGATCCAGTTCCAGATTGCGCGCCATCATCATTACCAACGCCAACAGGAAAATCATTACGATCACCGTCATAATGTCGGTGAACGAGGGCCATACGCTGTCGTCGCCGAGTCCGGCGCTGCCGTGTCCGACTCGCAAATCAATGAAGCCGCTATTTTGCATGGCGCGCGCGACCGCTACTCCGGCGCTTGCTTGCGCAAACGGAAACCTTGTTGCAACAAGTGGATGACTTCGGTTAGCAGGCGGCGATTTTCCGCCGTCGCCTGTTGTTGCAATTCACTAAGGCGGTTTAGTAGTTCCATGAGTTCTTGCTTGCTGAGCGCTTCGGCGTGGTGTTGCGCACTCAATTTCAATTGCCCGGACAGCGACTGGGCGGCGGCGCGCAACGACTCAACCGAATTTTCGTAGTGTTGCTGAGACTGCGAAAACTGCGCAATCAATTGGGCGGCGTTGCGCACGCTAGCCGAATAATCTTTCGCCATGGTATTCGCGTCGCGTTGCAGGTGCGGCAACAACGAGATGGCGGTGACTTGTTCAACTTGGCTGATTAAATAAGTTTGCGTGTCGGTGAGTTTGATATAAAAATAACCGAATATGAGGTACGCGAGAATCGCCGTCATGGTGGTGGATAAAGCGGTAGACATGCCAAACAACATCGCGCCGAAGCCGCTGGCTTGCCCGCCGCCGTGGATGATGTCGGAGGCGCCCAACAGCGAAAAAGACAGCGATACGATGGTGCCGAACACGCCGGTGAGAATCAGCGCGTTATGCACGAATTTAAGAAAACTATTGCGGCTTGATTCCATCGCCAGCAAGGTTGCCGCCAACGCGTTCTGGTTGATGGACGCGCCGCGCTGATGGAGTTCCTGCAAGATGCGATACCGTTCGGCGACCAGACAAGTTTGCGCCACGCCGCGCAGCGGTTCCTGTTTTGCCCGCACATTGCGCGCAAAGCGAAATAGATTCACTTCCTCGCCGCGATATTCAAAGAACCGCTTAACTAACGCCGCCAGCCCGCACAAAAACAACGCCACGATACTGCCGTTGAGCGCCCAGCCCAGCGCGTTGATTTGGTTGGTTAGGTAAATCTGATACACCCCCTCCCACTGCCAGAACAGCAGCGCACCCAACAGGCACAGCACCGCGAACATCTGCAACAACACGGCGCGGGTGTAGCGGGGTTGCGCGGCGCTTTTGGCGGTTTTTTTCATCGGCAGAGATACTCGTTGGCGCAGCGGAATTGAATTTCAATTAGGGCGATTAAGCGAGCAATCATAACACGCGCCCGCGGCGCTATTTGCCGATGCAGAATGTAGAGAATATCAAGCCGAGCAAATCGTCGCTGCCGACTTGACCGGTGATTTCGCCAACGGCTTGTTGGCAGGCGTTCAGTTCTTCGGCGAATAACTCCACGCCGCCAACGATGGCAATTTGTTTTATGCCGACTTGTAAATGTCGGTTGGCGCGCTGCAACGCATCCACATGCCGTTGCCGGGCGATAAAGCAGTTGTCTTCGCCGCTGCGAAAGCCGGCGCGTTGTTTGAGCACGGCAATGAGTTCGTCAAGCCCGTCGCCATGCAACGCGGATACCGCGATGCCGTGTTCGCTCACGCCCGCTCGCCGTCCGCTGAGATCAATTTTATTGCGCACCACGCATACCGAATCCGTCTCCGACTCCGCCCCTGTCACCGAATCGGTCACCGCAGAGTTATCGCCGAGTTGGCTGCGCACGCGCGCCAACCACCGCTCGGCTTGCGGCGGCGTGGTATCGGCATCGTCCAACACCAACAGAATCAAATCCGCTTGTTGCTGCGCCGCCACCGCGCGGCGCACGCCTTCCATCTCTATTTCATCCGCGCCGCTGCGCAGTCCGGCGGTATCCACAATTTCCACCGGCAACCCGTCCAACTCGACAACTTGTTCAAGCACATCGCGGGTGGTGCCGGGAATCGCGCTGACGATGGCGCGCGGCTGTCGCGATAGCCGATTTAGCAGGCTGGATTTGCCGGCGTTTGGCGGACCAGTCAGCACCACTTTCAAGCCGTCGCGCAGTAGTTTTCCTTGCTTGGCGGACGCGCGCAGTTCGGCAAAATGAGATTGTAAATTTTGCAGCGCGGTGGTGACGCGCGCATCGGATAACAGGTCGCCGCCAAAATCCACGCTCTCTTCGGGGAAATCAATCGCTGCTTCCACCACCACCCGCAGTTCGGTGAGTTCGCCGACCAAAGCGTGGATGCGCGCCGAAAACTCCCCTTGCAACGAGCGCATGGCGGAACGCGCCGCCGCTTCGGTGCTGCTCTCAATCAAGTCGGCGACCGCTTCGGCTTGCGCCAAATCCAAGCGACCATTGAGGAAGGCGCGCTCGCTGAATTCCCCCGGGCGCGCCAATCTGGCGCCCAATTCAAGGCAACGGCGCAGCAACATATTCATCGCCAACGGGCTACCGTGCCCGTGCAATTCAAGCGCGGGTTCGCCTGTGTAACTATGCGGCGCGGCGAAGTAGAGCGCCAGTCCGCGGTCCATTGCCGCGCCATCGCCGTCGCGAAAATCGCACAGCGTGGCGGTGCGCGGCTTTGGCAATTCGCCGATTAGCGCGCGGCAGAGCGTGGGAATGCCGGCGCCGGAGAGCCGCACAATGCTGATGGCGCCGCGCCCCGGCGGCGTGGCGATGGCAACGATGTCGTTGCCGGACATGCGCCCGGCCTCAGCCCGCTTGATACTTGCGGGTGATGTAGTATTGCTGCGCAATGGAGAGCAGGTTATTCACCACCCAATACAGCACCAGCCCGGCAGGAAACCACAGGAAGAACACCGTGAACACAATCGGCATCGCCAACATGATTTTCTTTTGCAGCGGATCCACCGGCGCCGGATTGAGAAAGTGTTGCGCCAACATGGAGGCGCCCATGATTAACGGCAGCACAAAATAGGGGTCGGGTATGGATAGATCTTTAATCCACAGCATGAAATCGGCTTGGCGCAACTCCACGCTTTCCAACAGCGTCCAATACAGCGCGATGAACACCGGAATCTGCACCAAAATCGGCAGACAGCCGCCGGCTGGATTGACCTTTTCGCTTTTGTATAACTTCATCATTTCTTGCTGGAACTTTGGCTTGTCATCGCCATAACGTTCCTTCAAGGTTTTCAAGCGCGGCTGCAGTTTCTTCATTTTTGCCATGGATTTGTAACTGGTCGCCGACAACGGATAAAAAATCGCTTTGATCAATAAAGTCAGCAGCACAATTGACCACCCCCAGTTCTGCACCACGCCGTGAATTTTATCCAGCAGCCAAAACAGCGGATCCGCAATCGGCGTCAGCCAGCCGTAATCCACCGTCAACAACAACCCTTCGGCTGGCTGTTGACGCAGACGATGCTGTTCTTTCGGACCGACGAATAAGGCGGTATTGAGCACGCCTTGTGCGCCGGGCGCGATGCGAACTGGCGCGGCGGTTTTATAGCCGATGCGATATTGCGGCGCCGAAGGAGTGCCGCCGACCGCGGAAAAAAACTGATAGTGGTCGGCGCCGACCGGTAGCCACGCGGCTAAGAAATAATGCTGCATCATGGCGACCCAGCCGGTTTCGGTGGTCACATCTAAGTTCGTTTCCCGCATGTCTTCATACGAAATTTTGTCGTATTTCTCGTCCGCGGTGTAGATTGCGGCGCCTTGGAAACTGGGCAACTGACCGAGCCAGCCCATGGCGTTATTTTGCTGCGTTTCGGTTTGTTGCAGTTGTCCGTACGCAAAGCCGACCCACGGCTGCCGACTCTGGTTATCCACGCGGAAATCAATTTCTATGCGATAGGTGTCGCGTTGGAAGCGAAACACCTTCTGATACGCCACCCCGTCCGGTGCGCGCCAGTCCAACACCACCTCCATTTGCGCGCGCGCACCGAGGTCATACTGCCGTTGCGCGACCGCATAGCGCACGCGATGATTGGGGTATTCTCGGTGTAAGCCAATCAAGCCGTTCTGGGCGACGAACAAGCCGGCTGAGTCGCGGTGCAACAAAGTGAACGGCTGCTCCGGTTGCTCAACATGCACCGGATGTTGCAGCAGTTTCACCTCCACCAAATCGCCGCCGTGCGGGTCAATGCGGGCGTGGATTAGGTCGGTGGTAATGTGAATTAAATCGCGCCCGGACGCAGTATCGGTGGTGGCGGCGAATTCCGCAGCCCCCGGCGTTTCGGTTACGGTGGCTAGCGATTGCGGCGGTGGCGCAGGAATATCCTCAGCCTCGGCGCCGGTTGCGACCGCACCCGCTCCGTTAGCCCCGCCCGCCGCGCGCTGAGTGGTTTCTGGCTGAGCCGTTAGCGGCGGCTGAGGCCGCTGCTGAAACTCAGTCCACGACTGCCAAATTATCACCAGCACCAAGCCGAGGGCGCCAAACAAAATAATCCGCTGCACTTCTAAATTGAACATAAGTTGGACTCGTTGTGATCAATTAGCGCAACGCCCGAACCCCGGATTGCGCGCCAAACTGGTTGTAATTGCGGTTTGCGGTTGCTCGCCCGCCTAATTTTAGCCGTCACTACCGCTCAAAAGACTGCGGGAATGACGATGAAGAATCCTGCGTCAATAACGAAGCATCACGGTTGCGCCGACTCAGCGCATCCGACACCGATATCGGCGCCGCCGGCGGCACTGGATCTTCCCCCCCGGCATGCCACGGATGACAACGCCCGATTCGCTTGACCGCCAGCCACCCCCCGCGCAAACCGCCGTGCCGTTCAAGGGCTTGCAGCGCATACTGCGAGCAACTCGGGTAAAAACGACAGCACTCGCCGAGCAACGGGCTCAGCAGGCGTTGGTAAAGCCGAATGCACCGCAGCAGTATTTTCATTAAATCGTTTTGCATTTTTTGCGCGCTTTATCCCACAAATTCTCCAGTTCGGCGTGCAACGCCGGATTGGCTTGCGCGGCGGCGCCGAGTTTGGTGACGACGACATAATCCACGCCGCCTAAGGCGCGCTGATGGTGGCGAAACGAGGCGCGGATAATTCGCTTCAGCCGATTGCGTTGCACCGCCTTTTTACTGACCCGCTTAGACACCGCCAGCCCGAGGCGCGCGTGCGGCAACCGATTGGCGGCGACATAGACAATAAAACAAGCCCCGTGCGCGCGCCGTTTTTGCTCAAAAGTGGCGATGAACTGCTTGCCATTGAGCAACCGCAAGTCGCGCCCAAAAGCGGACGAATCCTGCGGGGTGGGGCGCGGTCGCGAGGGGTTACTGGGCGGCGGCGCCGGGAGCGGCACTTAACACTCGCAAACCCCGACGCTCGTGACGGCGGCGGATGCGTTGCGGCATTACGCGCTCAGCCGCGCGCGCCGTTTTGCGCGGCGGGCATTAATTACCGCGCGCCCGGCGCGGGTGCGCATGCGCTCGCGAAAACCATGCGTTCTTTTTTGCTTCACTATGCTGGGTTGAAAGGTGCGTTTCATGGCGATGGCGTCGGCTTGTCAGAATGGCAGCAAAGTGTAGCCGGGTTGCAACCGCATATCAAGCGAATCTTTATCCGCTCGTTACAACCCCCCCTGCGTCATTTCCGTGTGGCGATAACCTGTACTTCCGGCCCCACCCGCGTCATTCCCGCAGTCTTTTGAGTGGGAATCTCCTCTTTCGCCTCGGCCTGGAGATTTCCGCTTAACAGACCGCGGCAATGACGAATTCTAATTTACCCCCTTGCCTTTGCTTGGCGGTTGTGGTTTACTCCCGCCACGGCAACGCCTTTTTGCCTTTTCTCAGGCCATCCGCATGCCCACCATCACTTTTGACACCCA
>JAHRAW010000036.1 GCA_020027415.1 Gammaproteobacteria bacterium | reverse complement strand
GTCGCCGCCCCGGCCGATGATGATCCGAAATTGCAACGCATACGTCCGTTGCGGGTGCGCGATCAACTCTTCATTGACCGCATGCAGACGCACTACTCGGACTTTGATCAAAAACTGGAAAAAAGTTATTTGGTTTGGCAAGAACAAAGTCTAATTGAGACCAAAGCCGCCAGAAAAGCAAAAAAGAAAGCCTTCGCCCAAGGCGTTTTAGGCGGCGTGTTGGCGGTTCTCGGCACCGCCGTGGCGATCGCCGGTTCCGATGCGTATGACCCCAACACCTCCGAGGTGGTCGCCGGCACCGCCGTGGCGGTCGCCGGCGCAGCCTTGTTGAGCGCGAGTTTCCAAAACCGCGGCGAAATGAAAGTGCATCGTGAGGCGTTGGCGGAGTTGGGGCAATCCATTGATATAGAGATCGCCCCGCAGGTTGTGGAATACGAAAACCAAACCACGGAGTTGGTTGGGAATGCCGCGGCGCAGCATCAACAATGGATTGCCTTCTTGCAGAAAATCTATGACTTGGAAGCGACCCCGGATAAGCAGTTGTAGCGCGCCGCGGCGGCGGGCAGGAATCATCAAAAAATTCTGCCGTCCATACCGCCCAGCCAGTTCAGCGAAGCGCACTGAAAGCCGCTGTTAAAACCGCGCCCACCTTAAATGTCGTCCGCGAAAAAACCGCGCCGCAAAGACCGCCGACAGACCAACGACTCGGCGGGCGCATTGACATTGGCAACGCAACCGCAGCAACGCAATCGCTACCGCGCGGCGCGTGCCCGACAAACTAAAAGAGATTGGCTAATTTTCATTGCGGTGACGGCGGCATTGCTGGTGGGGGGGGCGTATCTGTTCTCGCGGATGAGCGGCACTGTGGAAAATTTGCGCGAAACAACGGCGCCGCCGCCGCCAACGCCGCCGGTTGCGGTTTCCGAGTCACCAGCGGAGCGCCCTTTCCGCGCCCAGTTTCTGCAGCAGTTAGAACGCTATCAAAACCAAATGGAGCCGCGCATGGAAGCGATTCATTTGCCCAACTGGGCGCCGGCAAAGCATGCCGAGTTGCTTGCTTTGAAGGAGCGCGCGATTGCGCGATTTGCCGATGGCGAATACCTGCTCGCGCAACAAACTTTGCACCGCGCCGAAACCCTGGCAATCGCCGCGGTCGCCGAGCATGCCATTGAGTTGGCGGCGGTGAAGCGCGCCGCACAGCAAGCGTTTGCGCGCGACCAGGCGGAGCAAACCTTGGCGGCGACGCAACGCGCGTTGCGCTTAAGCCCGCGCGATGCAGCCATGCGCGCCTTGCAAGCCCGCGCCGCGGTGTTGCCGCAAGTGTTGGATTTATTGCAGCAGGCGCGTGTTGCGCGCGCTGAGAATCGCCCGACAAAAGAAATTGCCGCGCTGCAAAAAATCGTGCATCTTGATCCGGCGCGCGCGCCAATTCAAACCCAACTCGGCGCGCTACAAGAACAAGCGACTCGGCGACGTTTCGCCGGCGCCCTCCGCGCCGCCCAGCGCGCGTTGGCAACCGGCGAGTTAACCGCCGCGCAAACCCAAATTCAACTTGCGCAAACGATGTTTCGCAACGATGCGTCGCTCAACTTGTTGCAAACGCGGCTACAACAAGCGCAAGCGCAGCGAGAGTTCCAGCAACAACTCGCGCGCGGCGAACAAGCCCGACAACGCGACAATTGGGCGGCGGCGGTAAAACATTTTGCGCGCGCGCAGCAGTTGCAACCGAATCACAAAATCGCCGTACAGCAATATAACCAAGCGCAACAAGTGACCGCGGCGACCGAGCAAATCCAACAAGCGCTTGTCCATCCACACCGACTCAGCGATGAAAATGTGCTGGCTGCGGTTGACGCCGAGTTACGCGCATTGGAACCCGTCATCGCGCATAGTTCCCGGCTACGCTCCTTGCACGCCGAGTTGCGGTGGAAAGTGGCGCAATACCGCAGCGAGGTGGAAGTGATGGTGGTGTCTGACAACGCCACTTATATCATCGTGCGCGGAGTCGGGCGCGTCGGCAAAACTTTGCGGCGCAGCATTAGCGTACGCCCCGGCACACGCGTGTTTGAAGGCACGCGCGCCGGCTATCAAGCCAAATTGGTTACGCTTGATATTATGCCCGGGGCAAGCGCGCTTGAAGTCACGGTGATCTGCGATGAAAAAATCTGAACGCGCCGATGAATGAATTTGAACAAAAAATTAAAAGCGCGCGGCGGGGTTATAAACGCAAACTAATGGGCATCGTGTGCGGCGGCTTGTTGTTGGTCACGCTGCTGTCGCTAATCTATTTCACGCATAGCCTGCGCTTTCAAATCACCCCTGAGTTGGCGGCTGAGCGGGCGGCGGTGACGCTGTCCGAAGGTTTCGGCATGGTGCTGGCGGATACGGCTTATATTGTCGGCGCGCGCGCCACTTTGCGCGTCGTTGCGAACGGGTTTATCACCGAAGATGTGCGCGTTGATATCGGCGCGCGCCAAGCCGAAACCGAAACTAATGCGCCCTTAATGATTGACCTGCGCGCCGCGCCGATGCGCGTCACGATCAGCACTACGCCGTCGCACGCGCAAACCAAGTGGCGCGTCAATGGCGGAGTCGCCGCCGCCGGCGAACGGTTTGTCCAACAGTTGCCGGTCGGCGAAACCGTGATTGAAGTGGAGCACGAGTTTTATCGCCGCGAAACGCTGCGCATCCACGCGCAACCGGGCAAGGAGTATACCGAGCATGTGCAATTAACCCCAGTCAGCGGCGTGCTGCGCCTTGACTCCGAACCGCAAGGCGCAACGGTTAGTGTGGGCGGCGCGCAACGCGGCATCACCCCGCTTGAATTGGCGGCGGTCGGCGGGGTGCATCAGATCACCGTTGCGTTGCCCGGGTTTGAGACGATTACCGAAGATATTTCGCTCACCAACCGCGCGCCGACCATTGAGCGCAACTACCGCTTGCAAGCGCCGTCGGCGACTATGCGCATTGCGGTTTCTCCGCCGGGCGGCATGTTGCGCGTCAATGGCGCGCTAACCGCCGCCAACACGACGCTCTCTTTGCCGACCGATGACGCGCATGTGGTTCAGTATGGAAAACCCGGTTATGTGGCGCAAACGCAAACCGTGTCGCTGTCCGCCAACCAGACCACCACTGTTCAGTTTGCGTTACAAGAGGAGAGCGGCGAGGTGTTGATTCAAAGCACGCCGCCGGCGAATATACTGCTCAACGGCAATCCCGCCGGTCGCACGCCGCAAACATTCAGGCTGCCAACCGTGCCGCACCGCATTACCCTGCAACGCAACGGCTATCGTTCGGTGCAACGGTCGGTTACGCCGACCGCCGAGACAACGCTGTTAGTTGACGAAACGTTAGTCACCGAAGCCGCAGCGCGGTTGGCGCAAGCGCGGCCTTGGTTGCAGGTCGCCGGAGTTAAGATGAAGTTATTCAACCCAAACCATCAGCGCCGAAATCGTTTTACCATGGGCGCGCCGCGTAGCGAAACGGGAAGCCGGGCGAATGAGTTTGAACGCGCGGTTGAACTGAACAAGCCGTTTTATATCAGCGTCACCGAAATCACCGAAGCGCAGTTCGCGCAATACCAACCCAAACCGACGCCGGGCGGCAACCAAGATCATCCGGCGCGCAATGTGACCTGGCTCAGTGCGGCGGGTTTTTGCAACTGGCTGAGCGCGCAAGCCGGGTTGCAACCGGCGTATCAAATTGTGGATGGGAAGTGGCGCGGTTTTGATGCCAACGCCGATGGCTACCGATTGCCGTCCGAAGCGGAATGGGAATGGCTGGCGCGGGTCGCCGGGCGTGCGCAAACCGCCCGCTTTGTGTGGGGCGATGCGACCACCATTCCCGCGCGTAGCGGTAATTTTGCCGATGAGAGCGCCAAAGGACATGCGCCGAAATATATCCCGCGCTACACCGACCACTTCGCCGGGGTCGCCCCGGTCGCTTCCTTTGTCGCCGACCCAAATGGTTTGTATGATATGGCGGGCAATGTCAGCGAATGGGTGCATGATAGATACAACCTGCAACCGCCCGCGCCGGGGCGGGTTGAAGAGAACCCGTTTGGCGGGCAACATGAATCCGAATATGAAAATGAATACGAATACGACGCGGCGCGCGCCGCGCATGTCGTTAAAGGGGCGAGTTTTCGTTCCGCCTCCATCACCAGTTTGCGGTCCAGTTTCCGCGAAGGGTTGGCAACGCCGCGTGATGATGTCGGTTTTCGCGTAGCGCGCTATTTATACGGCAAACCACCGCAGTAATACCATGAGAAAGAATTATTTTTGGGTTGCGTTCATCGCTGTCAGCGGCGCGCTATTGCTGATTGGCAGCCTCGCGTTGGGGGTTGGCGTGGCTGACACAAACGAAAATAAACCGACTTCGCTCAGTCTCAACAGCCCCGTCAAATTTCCAATTGATATTTAGCAACGCCATGCCCAACTTTATGAAAACCACGCTGGCATTGTTAGGCGGCGTGGTCGGCGTGCACGCGGTTTATGTAGCGTTCATCCGTCCGCATGCGGAGCGCACGATAGCAAACGCATACGCGCAAGGGTTGTCCGCGAGCCGAAGTTTTTCGGTGATCTTGAAAGATTACGAACAGGAAATCTGCGTGATTCTGATGTGCTGGGGAATCTATCTCATGGTGGATAAATATCTTGCCATTAGCAGGCATCGCTATCTGTTTGGGATGAAACTAATCGGCGACCCGCAAGCCAATTACGCTACCACCTTGCAAGAGATGCAGTCGGCGTTGCACGAATTGGAAAGCATACAAGATGCGGAAATTCGCAATGCGCCGCTGCTCAAAACGTTGCGTAGCGCGGCGCGGCGTTATGTCGCCACCGAAGATGTGCAAAACACTTCGGATGCTATTGTGACCGGAGTGGACGCGCTGGCGGCGCGCATTGAATCCGAGAACTCCATGCTTCGCTATTTAATATGGGCGATCCCTTCGCTCGGCTTCATCGGTACGGTGCGCGGCATTGGGCAGGCGCTTTCCCAAGCCGACCAAGCCCTTGCCGGCGACATTGCCGGCATGACCAACAGCCTTGGCGTGGCGTTCAATTCCACTTTAGTGGCGTTGCTCATCAGCATATTGTTGATGTTTTTGTTGCATGAGTTGCAGCGCATGCAGGATAAATTAGTGGTGGATACGCAGGCGTATTGCGAGGAGTTTTTGCTGGATAGGATTGGGAAAAAATAATGCGCGGGCGGAAGCGGCGCGGCGCGGCGGGCTTCAACCTGGCATTCTTGGATATCATGGCGTGCGGCTTGGGCGCGATTATTCTGGTGTTTATGCTGGTGAAATATCAAACCGAAGCGCCGTTCACTGAGTTGCACGCATTGCAGACCGACCTCGCCGCAGCCCAACATCAAACTCGCGCGGTTGCCGCCGACCGCAGCGCACAAGCGGCGCGCCTCAAAACCTTGCAACAAGAATTGCAACAACGCCGAACCCGTGCCGCCGCCGAAACGCAAAAAAATAACAACGCCGCCGCCGAGATCATCAAAATCACGCAACAACTCAACCGATTGCAGCAACAAAAAGCGCAGCAAACGCAAGCGGCGGCGACCCCGCAAGAAAACAATTCGGCAACACCGGACGCCCAGCAAGACCACTTGCTCGGCTTGCGCGTTGGCGGCGCGCGCATCGTGATTCTACTGGACAGCAGCGCGTCTATGGCGGATGAACGGTTGGTGGATATTATTAAAATCAAAGTCGCAAACACGGACGCTAAAAAAAATGCGCCGAAGTGGCAACGCGCGCTTAATGTGGTGGACTGGATGTTGGCGCGCGTGCCGCCGAGCAGCGAATATATGATTATTCAATATAACGCCAAGCCAAGTTTTGTGCCAACGCAGCAATGGCGGCGCGGTGATGACGCCGAAGCGCGCGCGCAAATTCAGCGCGCGTTGGCGGAATTGTATCCGCACGCCGCCACCAATCTGCACGCGGTGCTAACCTTGATTAAAGATTCCATCTCGCCCACCGATATTTATGTAATCACCGACGGCTTGCCCACGCAAGGCGCCAAACGTTGCAGTATTTTTGCCAGCAAGACCACTGTGTCGGGCAAATGTCGTGAACAGTTATTCCTTGCTGCGGTGCAGTCTTTTGTCGGCAATCCGGCGAAAGTCAATGTGGTATTGCTGCCGATTGAGGGCGACCCGAAAGCCGCGCATGCTTATTGGCGTTGGGCGGCGGCAACCGCCGGCGTGATGCTCAGCCCGGCGGCTTCATGGCCATGAAACGCAGTCAAAACCAAAGTCGCAGTCGCCGCCGCGGGGACGGCGAACTTTTCAGCATGTCATTTTTGGATGTGATTTGTTGCGGGTTTGGCGCGATGCTGTTGTTGGTGTTGTTATCAAAGAGCGATGTGGTCGGCGGCGCGGTGAATATAGACGCGGTGAAAAATTTATTGGCGAGCCTCAGCGCGGAAAAAAAGCGCAACGCGGAAAATGAGGCGGCGCATGCGCAGTTGCTTGCCCAGACGCGCCGACTTGAAGCGCACATAAAAGAAGCCGGCGTATCTGAGGCGCGCCATACCGATATACAACAACGCCTCGCCACGCTGCGCGCACAAGCGCAAGCGCTGAAAACTCAAGTGGATGCGCTGAAGCGGCACAATGCGCGCGCGCGCGACCGTGAGTTAACCAAAGTAGTTGAAGTGGGCGGCATACCGGTGGGTGACAGCGAGTATGTAATTTTCATCGTGGATACTTCGGGTAGCATGCAAAATTTGTGGGGGCGAGTTATGGATGAGTTAGAAAACGTGCTGGACATTCATCCGCAAGTGAAAGGCTTTCAGATCATGAACGATAACGGCGTTTATTTAATTTCAGCGTACGCCGGCAAATGGATGTTTGACACGCCGCGCCGCCGCAAATCGGTGTTGGCGACGATGCAAAACTGGACCAGTTTGTCAAATAGCAGCCCGGTGAAAGGGCTGGAAACGGCGCTGAAAACCTACGCCAAGCGCACCAAAAACCTCGCCATTTATGTTTTCGGGGACGATTATTCGGGAGGTTCGTATGATGCGGTGTTGGATCCCCTGGATCAATTAAACCGCAACCCGATTACCGGCAAACCAATCGCGCGAATCCATGCCATCGGCTTCCTGCACGCTGTGCACGCCACGGATCGCTTCGCCACGCTAATGCGCGAAGTAACCCACCGCAACCGCGGCGCGTTTGTTGGGCTGAAACTAAACTAACTCGCCGAAACGGGAGAAAGTGAAATACGGCGAGTGCCCCCGGTGGACGAGCATCGGTTGGGTTGTCACAAAAGGGTAAAAAAAAGTAAAAAATTGTTGACAGCAGGATTTTTTTGCGTATAATCCCCA
>JAHRAW010000030.1 GCA_020027415.1 Gammaproteobacteria bacterium | reverse complement strand
CGGGTAACGAACGCACTGGTTACAATTCACAGAAACCATTGGCGTTGGTGGGCCGCATTATCAAGGCATCATCCAATGAAGGTGACTTGGTGATGGACCCATTTTGCGGCTGCGCAACGACATGCTTGGCGGCGGCTGGATTAAGACGCAGATGGATTGGCATTGACCAAAACGAGGAAGCAATCAAAATTTTTCGCGACCGCTTGGCGGGCGACTTGTCCACCTATGCTTTTGAAACCAACAAGCCGGCTGACGCCAAACTACAAAAACCGATTGCGCTGCCGAAACGCCAAGTGTCCGGCTATAAAAAACTCGCTCGCAACAAGGCCAACCTCATTTTATTGCAACGCGATGCAAAGGGCGGGATTGCATACTATTGCCGCGGTTGCATGCAAACCAAAGACGCTGGCGATTTGAATGTTGACCACATCTTAGCCAAAGCCAAAGGCGGGCTGGACGAACTGGAAAACTATCAACTGCTCTGCACCCCGTGCAACAGCATGAAAGGCGACCAAGATATGGAATTCCTCTATTCCAAATTAGACGAGCGAACCGCGCAAAGACGCATGGCAGTTCTGCAACCACAAGGCGAATTACCCGCCAAAACCAAAGCAGAAAAGAAACGAGGGGCTTAACCGCCCCCACCTTTTTAGCCGTCATTCCCGCTCAAAAGACTGCGGGAATGACGAAATAAGATAGGGCGGCGGTTTCGTTACAGCAACCACGCGCGCCCGTTTCGTTGGTGAGCGGGTTGCGGTTGCCACCACTGCAACTGAGCCAGCGAGGTGATGCGTTCTAGCAGGCTTTGCTTTTCAGTATAGCGCAACAAAACCAGTTGCGCGTGTTGGCGCGCCGCCATCAAGTAGTCATCGCTGGTCTGCAAGCGGTCGACCAAGCCCAACTCCAGCGCGCGGCGACCTAACCAGTGCTCGCCGGTGGCGACTTGTTCAATATCCAGATTGGGTCGCTGGGTTTTGACATGATGCTTAAACAAAGCATGAATTTCATCCAGTTCCTGACGCATTTTTTGCCGCGCTTGCTCGGTGTTTTCGCCAAAAAAGGTCAAGGTGCGCTTGTATTTGCCGGCGGTTAGTTGCTCAAAATCAATATCGTGTTTTTTCAGCAAGCGATGCAAGTTGGGAATTTGCGCCAACACCCCGATGGAGCCGATGATGGCAAACGGCGCGGCGATGATTTGGTTAGCCACGCACGCCATTAGGTAGCCGCCGCTGGCGGCGACTTTATCCACGCAAATGGTCAGCGGAATTTTCCGTTCGCGAATCCGTTGCAACTGCGACGCCGCCAAGCCATACCCATGCACCGCCCCGCCCGGGCTTTCCAGCCGCACCACCACTTCGTCCTCGCGCTTCGCCAGAGTCAACAGCGCGCTGATTTCCTGCCGCAACGAAGCCACCGCAGAGGCGCGCAGGTCGCCGTCAAAATCCAGCACATAAATGCGCTTGCTGGGTTGCGCGCCGGCGGTCGCCTCCTTATCGCCCCGCTTGGCGGCTTTTTTGTCCGCTTTGGCGGCGGCTTGGTCGGCTTTTTTATCCGCTTTCATTTTTTTCTTAAACTGCTGCGGCGACAACAACGCGCCGCTCAGGGCGCGTTCCATTTCATCGTATTGCTTGTTGAGGCAAGTGACTTCCAGATTTTGCTCGCCGGATTTTCGCTGGCGCTGGGTTGCCGCCGCTACGCCGCCCACGACCATGATCATCACCACGCCGATGCTCACGGCAATGGTGAGCACTTTGGCGAAAAATAATCCGTATTCGGCGAGAAATTGCATATCTTTTGCTCCGGTAAAAGTTAAGGGTCGGTAAGCGTTGCGCGTTGCGCTACTTGGCTTGCCGGCTTGGTCGCGCTGCCGTTGCAGCCCAACTGTCGCGCAGCGTGACGATGCGATTGAAAATTAGTTTAGGCTCGGCGCCGACGCGCGCGCGTTCCATGAAAAAATAACCGAGCCGTTCAAATTGATAACGGGTTTTTGAGTCGGCGGCTGACATCGATGCTTCCAACATGGCGTGTTTGCGCGTCAGCAACGACTCTGGGTTGAGAAATTTTCTGAACTCGGCGTCTTTATCCGCCAGCGGATTGGCGCACGAAAATAACCGATCATACAGCCGCACTTCGGCGGGCGCCGCATCTTCGGCGTTGACCCAATGAATGATGCCTTTGACTTTGCGACCGTCCCCCTGCGGTTGCTTGCCGTGGCGGGTGGCGGGGTCATAACGACAACGCACTTCCACCACTTGTCCGTGCGCGTCTTTGACTACGCTGCAACACTGTACTACAAAGGCATACCGTAAGCGCACTTCCCGCCCCGGCGCCAGCCGAAAAAACTTGCGCGGCGGCGCTTCCATAAAATCATCCCGTTCAATATACAACTCCCGCGACAAAGTAATCTTACGAGTGCCGAAGTTTGTATTTTGTGGATGATTCGGAACTTCCAGAAGTTCCGAATCTCCTTCTGGGTAGTTTTCAAGCACCAGTTTGAGCGGATTAATCACCGCCATCACCCGCGGCGCAATGGGTTCAAGTTCTTGGCGCACGCAATTTTCCAGCGCGCCCATTTCTATCATATTGTGGCTGCGGGTAACGCCGACTAAACTGATGAAGCGGCGAATGGAATCCGGGGTGAAGCCGCGCCGTCGCAGCCCGCAAAGGGTCGGCATGCGCGGGTCGTCCCAGCCGTCCACATCGCCGTGGTCAACCAGTTGCGCGAGCAAGCGTTTGCTCATCACCGTGTAGTTTAAATTGAGGCGGGAAAATTCAATTTGGCGCGGGCGCGCCGGCAGGGTGAGGTTGTCCAACAACCAATCGTATAACGCGCGATGGTCTTCAAACTCTAAGGTGCACAGCGAATGGGTCACTCCTTCCAGCGCATCGCCCTGCCCATGGGCGAAATCATACAGTGGGTAAATGCACCACTGGTCGCCGCTGCGGGCATGGTGGTGGTGCAGGATACGATACAGAATTGGGTCGCGCAAATTGAGGTTCGGCGACGCCATATCAATGCGCGCGCGCAACACCATTTCGCCGTCGACAAAGTCGCCGTTTTTCATGGCGGCAAACAACGCCAAATTTTCCGCCACTGGGCGGTCGCGATAGGGGCTGTTCGCACCGAGTGTGGTTAAGGTGCCGCGTTGCGCGCGAATCTCAGCGTTGCTTTGTGGATCCACATAAGCCCGTTGCTTTTTAATCAACTGCACCGCAAGGTCGTATAACTGCGCAAAATAATCGGAGGCATACGCGAGGCGGCTCCAGCGATACCCCAACCAGCGGAGGTCTTGCTGAATGGCGGCGATAAACTTCGCATCCTCGCGCGCCGGGTTGGTGTCATCAAAGCGCAGCGTGCAGGCGCCGCCATACTCGCTCGCCAAGCCGAAATTCAGCCAGATGGATTTGGCATGCCCGATATGCAGATACCCGTTCGGCTCCGGTGGGAAGCGGGTAACGATTGCATCGTGCTTGCCGGCCGCCAGATCGGCGTCAATTTGCCGCCCAATAAAATTGCGGCTGGGGGCAATCTCATGGGTTTCCGCAGTTTCCCTGCGGTTGGGATTGGCGTCAGCGGAAGTGGGGGTGGAGTCGGTCACAGTAAAATTTTCTCCAAGATTCTTTCATACACCAGCGACAACCGCTCCAGGTCGGCGGTGGCAACCAGTTCATCAATTTGATGGATGGTGGCATTGACCGGACCCAGTTCAACCACCTCGGCGCCGCGCGGGGCGATGAAGCGGCCATCTGAAGTGCCGCCGGCGGTGGAGCGCGTCGGCTTGCGTCCGGTAATCGCTTGCACGCATTCGGACACCGCCGCCAACAACTTGCCCGGCGCGCTCTCAAACGGCGCGCCGCTCAGGCGCCATTCAATCTCGCAGGCGGGATGATGGCGCGCCAAGGCTTGCTCAATTCGTTCGCGGATTTGTTGCGCGGTGAGTTGCGGTGAGTAGCGCAGGTTAAATTGTATCGCCACTTCGCCGGGAATCACATTGCCCGCCCCGGTGCCGCCGTGAAAATTGGAAAATTGTAAACAAGTCGGCTGGAAGTTATCGGTGCCGGCGTCCCATTGCATCGCCAACAACTCGGCGCTGATTTGCACCGCGCGATGCAGCGGGTTGTCCAACGGATAGGCGATATGTCCCTGCTTGCCCTTAATTCGCAGGGTCGCACTGAGCGAGCCGCGGCGCCCGACCTTAATGGTATCCCCTATTTGTTGGTCGCTGGAAGGCTCGCCGACGATGCACATATCAATGTGCTGCTTGCGACTCGCTAATACGCGCATCACCTCGCGGGTGCCGTGTTGGGCGACGCCCTCTTCATCGCTGGTGATTAACAAGCCCAGCGCGCCGCGGTGCGCGGGGTGGTTTTGGGTGAAACGCTCACAAGCGGTTACGAAACTGGCAAGGCTGCCTTTCATGTCGGCGGCGCCGCGCCCGTGCAACATGCCATCGCGGATTTCGCCGCCGAAGGGCGGAAACTTCCATGCGCCAAGCGGTCCCGGCGGCACCACATCGGTATGCCCGGCGAACGCGAGCAAGGGTCCGGTTTTTCCTTGAAGGGCTCCGCGCGTCGCCCATAGGTTGGTCACTTCGGCGCAATTCATCCATTCGCCGACAAAGCCAATTGCCTCCAGCCGAGCGAGAATCAACGCCTGACAACCGGCATCGCTCGGCGTAACCGATGGTCGTTGAATCAATTGTTGCGCGAGGGCGACGGTGGGCGAGGGAGACACGGAAGGGAAATTAAAATAAATCAGCCATTGGTGCAAAGAAAACCCGGCGCCAGCATAACACTGGCGCCGGGCAATGTTACCGCTTTGCGGATGGCGCGGACTACTTCTTCGCGGACATCAAGTAGTGCAACAAGCCGCCTAACGCGGCGCCGATGATCCAGCCGTAGCCACCGCTACCTTCGCCCAATACCTGACTGACTTGCGGCATCCACACCGTGGCGATGGCGAAAATCGCGGCAATGGCAAACGCAATCAAGGCGCGCACATTCCAGCCGCGGTTGTAGTAATACTTGCCACCCGGATCAGTGGAAAACAGTTGCTGGATATCCAGTTGCTGTTTTTTGATCAGGTAGTAATCCACGATCATAATGCCGTAGACCGGCGCCAAAATCGCGCCCAAAGTATTGACGAACGGGAAGATGCCGAGGTTGCTGATCACCGACACCCACAAAATGGCGAGGATGAAGCCGGCGATGGCGGTGATTAATCCGCCGACCCGGAAATTGATCTTGCTTGGCACCAGGTTGGCGAGGTCGTACGCCGGCGGAATGAAGTTGGCAACCATGTTGATGCCGACGGTGGCGGTGAAGAACGCAAACGCCGCCACGATGGTCAAGAATAGGTTGTCCACTTTTTCCACCATATCGGTCGGGTTGGTCAGGGTTTCGCCGAATACCACCACGGTACCGCTGGTGATCACGAGGGCGATGAAGGAAAATACGATGATGTTTCCGACCAGCCCAAGCAGGTTGCCCTTTTTCATCTCCGACTCGTCTTTGACGAAGCGAGAGAAGTCGCCGAAGTTGATGACTACGGCGGCGAAGTAAGCGACCATAGTGCCAAAAATGGCGATGAAGGCGGCGATTGACCCGCCTGAGTAACTGCCGGTGCCGCGGAAAATGTCGCCCGCCGCCGCCAACAAACCGCCGCCGGCTTTCACCCAGATGATGATCATCAGCGCGACCATCACCACATACACCGCCGGACCTGCGAAATTGAGGAATTTGCGGATTGGGTCAATGCCCCGCCAGAACAGCCACACTTGGAAGCCCGCCACTAACAGCAACGAAATCCAATCGGCGGCACTGAGCGACAACGCCACTTCCGCTCCGGACATTCCGAACAGCGAGCGCAGCAACAGCGACACGGCGATGGACGCAAAATAGGTTTGCGCGCCATACCAGAAAATCGCCACAATGCCGCGCACCATCGCCGGAAAGTTGGCGCCGATGACGCCCATGCTGGCGCGCGCGAACACCGGGTAGGGTATGCCGTGCCGAACGCTGGGGCTTCCCGATAGGTTCACCAACCACATGATGAAAACCCCGGCGAGAATGATGGCGGCGAACACCGCCCATCCGTTTAGCCCGTAGGTGAGAAACAACGAGGCGGCTAAGGTGTAGCCGAACAAACTCTGCACATCGTTCGCCCACACATTAAAAATCTCAAACCAACCCCAAGTCTTTTTACTGGCTGGGGTGGGCGCGAGATCACTGTTATACAATCGTGGGTCTTGATTGGCAATATCAGTCATAGCAGATATCCTCCGATATTATGGTATACAATGGGTGCTCATGATAGCGCGTCCAGCAGGGCATGAAGGCTTGTAAATTTGGCTCTGCCGCGCGCCGCTACCTTGATTATGCATGATTAGGTCGTCTACATGCAAAAATTGAAGGCGAAAATTCAAGTTAAATTACCTCTCCTTTCCACCAAAAAGCTCGCCCTCATGCCCAAACAGCCCATATCCGCCCCAAAATCCGCCCGCCGCCCGGCGATTCGTGCCCAATCCAAGCCTGCCATGCGGAATTTCTCGGCGCCGGTGGTGGATGGGGTGGCGCGCGCCCCCAGCCGCTCCATGTTGCGCGCGGTGGGCTTCGCCGACGACGATTTCAACAAACCGCAAATCGGCATCGCTTCCACTTGGAGCCAAGTTACGCCGTGCAATATGCACATTGACCGCCTCGCGCACCAAGCCGCCGCCGGCGCCAACGCCGCCCACGGCAAAGCGGTGGTGTTCAACACCATCACCGTTTCCGATGGAATTTCAATGGGCACCGAAGGCATGAAATATTCGCTGGTCTCCCGCGAAGTGATCGCTGATTCCATTGAAGCGGTGTCCGCCTGTCAAGGTTTTGACGCGCTGGTGGCAATTGGCGGCTGCGATAAAAACATGCCGGCGTGCATCATGGGCATCGCGCGGCTCAACCGCCCGGCGGTTTTTGTGTATGGCGGCACCATCCTGCCGGGTCGCCACAACGGCAAAAACATTGACATCATCACGGTGTTTGAAGCGGTCGGCGCGCACGCGCGCAAGCATCTCAGCCAACAACAAGTTACCGCGATTGAGCGCGCGGCGATTCCGGGGCCGGGCTCCTGTGGCGGCATGTATACCGCCAACAACATGGCTTCGGCGATTGAGGCGTTGGGCATGAGTTTGCCCAATAGTTCGGCGCAAGCGGCGGTCTCCGACGAGAAATCCGCGGATTGCTTCGCCGCCGGCAAAGCCACCATGCGCTTGCTCAAAGCGAACCTCAAGCCGCGCGACATTATGACCAAGCAAGCGTTTGAAAATGCGCTCACCGTGGTCATCGCGCTCGGCGGCTCCACCAATGCGGTGCTGCATTTATTGGCGATGGCGTCGGCAAGCGGCGTCAAGCTCAAACTGAGCGATTTCACCCGCATCGGCA
Source organism: Gammaproteobacteria bacterium (assembly GCA_020027415.1). GTDB lineage: Bacteria > Pseudomonadota > Gammaproteobacteria > Arenicellales > Poriferihabitantaceae > JAHRAW01. Next base: position 2,025 of record JAHRAW010000030.1, on the reverse strand, counting down.
AGCGCACGCCGGTGCTCGCCGATTTGCGCCCCAGCGGCGCGGCGACCATGTCCGAATTGATTGAAATCGGTGGGCTGCAACCGCTGATGAAAATGCTGTTGGAAGCCGGTTTGTTGCACGGCGATTGCCTGACCGTGACCGGCAAAACGGTGGCGCAAAATTTATCTCGCGTGAAGCCGTATCCGAAAAGCCAGCGCATCGTGCGTCCCTTAAACCAGCCGATTAAAAGCAGCAGTCACTTGGTGATTTTATACGGCAACCTCGCCCCCGAAGGCGCGGTGGCGAAAATTTCCGGCAAGGAAGGCAGTAAATTTGTCGGCAAAGCCAGGGTGTTTGCTTCTGAGGAACAAGCCCTGCAGAAAATTTTAGATGGCGCGGTGCGCAGCGGCGATGTGGTGGTGGTGCGGTACGAAGGACCAAAGGGCGGTCCCGGCATGCGCGAGATGTTGTCGCCGACCGCCGCCATTATGGGGCGAGGGTTGGGCAAAGAGGTGGCGTTTCTCACCGATGGGCGTTTTTCCGGCGGTTCGCATGGCTTTGTGGTCGGGCATGTCACCCCGGAAGCGGCGCTTGGCGGACCGCTGGCGTTGCTGAAAAACGGCGACACCATCACCATTGACGCCGACAAACGCGAAGTTAATGTGCATCTCAGCGCGGCGGAATTGCGCACCCGCGCGCGCGCGTGGAAAGCCCCGAAAGTGAAATACAAACGCGGCGTGCTTGCCAAATATGCACGGTTGGTTAGCTCGGCTTCGTTGGGGGCGGTGACGGATTTTGCGCAAGAAAACTAAATCCACCCTTAAACCGAAACTGAACATGCCCAATTCTGCGGAATTAAGCGCCGCCGTCATTTCGCACTTGGCGGACGCATATCCGCGCAATCACAACTATCGGGTGATGCGCGGAAAGCTGAAGCCGAGTTGGCGGTTGAAACGCCGCTATAAGAGAATATCCGCGCTTTATCCGCGGCAACTCAATTCGTTTTGCGACATCGGCAGTTGTAAAGGTTATTTCTGCATCCAAGCGGCATTGCGTGGCGCGGACACGCTGGGCATAGACGTGGATGAAGCCGATTTAACCGCCAGCCGCGCGGTGGCGGAATATTTTGGGTTGCCCAATATTCGTTTCGCGTATAAAACGCTGACCGAATTGGCGAGCGAGGGAGGCGCTTTTGATGTTGTCCAAGTCATCAACACTTATCACTACCTATACTTTGGCAGCGGGCGCGCCGAAGCATGCGCGCAAGATCACGATGCGTTGTTTAAATTATTGCATTCCGTCATCACCAGCGGCGGGCGATTAATATTCAGCAACTGCGAAGACCCAAAAAGACTTCCGAGCGGAGCACGAGCAACCCCGGCCGCACTCGCTGACTACAACCCGCAAGCGATTCGGCGCGCAGCGTCGCGCTATTTTACGATTCAAAAACAACGCGCGCTCGGCACTCGCCCGCTTTGGGTTGGCATTCGCAACGGATGCTAAGCACGCAACAATTGATGCGCGGCTATGTTGGCGGCGGACGCACGCGCAATGTTTATGTGCATCCCCATGATCCGCAGAAATGTATTAAGGTGGTGCGCACCGATTTTGCCCCCACGGGAATTTCGCTGCAACGCCGATTAAAATGTGTAATGCAGGAGGCAAATATTATGAGAAAAAACAAAACCGCCGTTCGGTCTTGGCGGTTGCGCAATACTACGAACAAATATCCATCAGGCACGAAGGCAACACATTGCCGGCGCATGTATTTCGTTTGATTCGCAATGCGGACGGGCGGATTAGCCGCCAGTTGCGCGCATACCAACACCAACGCCGCGAGCATTCACGCCTTGATGAAATTTTGCAAGCACTGGATTTTATGCATGAAACCATCATCGCTTGTAACTTGCTATGCGGCTTTGCCGAACAAAATATCGTGGTCAAGCACAAACAAGACGGCGCGATTCAAACTTATATCGTGGACGACATCCGCGGCACCAAAGCGGCGATTCCAAATTGGGCGAATCAACGCGGTCGCAGAAAATG
>JAHRAW010000025.1 GCA_020027415.1 Gammaproteobacteria bacterium | reverse complement strand
AAAGAGACATGTATGCTAAATGAAGCGAAACTTGCGCATTCGGCGACGGTTGTGAGTAACTTATGCTACGGGTGGCTCGGTTTGCACCGGCGGGGGCGGTGTAACCATTGATTAGGCGGGTTTTGCGCCACCGCCGGCGGCCCCCCGGTTGAGTCACAGAATATTATTAATCGCGACCGTGAAAGCTCCCGATTTTCGTTCACTCAGATAGCGTTGCAAGGTCAAGCGAATGACGCGGAAGGCAAGCTCTTGCCATGGGATTTCCGATTCTTGAAACAGCCGGGCTTCCAAAGTTTCCGCGCCTGGGGAAAAATTGTTTTCGCCGGTCAGTTCGGCGCGGAACATGATATACACCTGATTAATCTGCGGCAAACTATAGATGCCGTAGAGCGTTTGCTTGACGATCTCAGCGCACGCCTCTTCCATGGTTTCGCGCGCCGCGCCGTGTTGGATGGTCTCGTCATTTTCCAGGAAGCCGGCCGGCAAAGTCCATAACCCCTTGCGCGGTTCAATCGCTCGGCGGCACAACAAAATTCGCTCTTGCCACACCGGCAGGCAACCGCATACCACTTTGGGATTTTGATACTGAATCCGCCCGCAACGCGCGCACACATGGCGATTGCGATTATCCCCGGGCGGAGTCTGCAACAAGACCTGTTCACCGCAGTGATTGCAATACTGGATTCGGTCTGAATCAGGCATATGTCCATCATAACCCGAATGCTACAACTTTGCGCCGCTGAGCCAAGCCAAGCGGGTTTGGCGCGCGTTTATGAATGTTCGCCCAACAACCCCAACACCACTCCGCAAAACACCATCGCGCCGAACCAGTTGTTGTTGTGGAAGGCGCGTAAGCAGCGCGCGCGGTCGCGGTGTTTGCACATGGTTTGTTGGTAGATGGCGAACAGCAACGCCAAGCCAAGCCCAAGGTGGAAGTGCCACGACAACGCCCGCTGCCAGCCCAGCAACGCGAGCAGACTTAGGCAAGCCAGATGCAACAGACCGACTATGATGTTGTCGTATTTGCCAAATAAAATGGCGGTTGATTGCACGCCGATGCGTATGTCGTCGTCGCGATCCACCATCGCATACTGCGTGTCGTACGCCACCACCCAAGCGAAGTTGGCGGCGAACAGCAGCCACGCCTCCATCGGCAAGGCTTCGGTTAAAGCCGCATAAGCCATCGGGATTCCCATGGAGAAGGCAACGCCGAGGAAGAGTTGCGGCAGATGGGTAAACCGTTTGGTGAACGGATACAGCGCGGCGATGAAAACCGCGAATAAGGAGAGCAGTTGGGCGTAGCGATTGAGTTGCAATACCAACGCCAACGCGCACAACAGCAACCCCGCCAACAACCCCACGGCTTGCCGCACTGACAATTCCCCGCGCGCCAGCGGGCGCTCGCAAGTGCGTTGGACATGCGGGTCAATGTTGCGGTCCGCATAATCATTGAGCACGCAACCGGCGGCGCGCATCGCAAACACGCCGGCGATAAAAATCACCGCCACGGTGGGGGACGGTTGCCCGCTGCCAGCCAGCCAGAGCGCCCACAAGGTGGGCCACAACAGCAAGAATGCGCCGATTGGGCGATGCATGCGCATCAATCTTAGATAGGCGTACAACATGGCGGTGTTGGTTCGGTTCATGGGGATGATTTCACACTTCCGCATACGATTCGCGCGCGCGCAACCAGCGTTGGATGAGCGCCTCAATGGCTTGCGGGTGATGACTTCGCAACGCTTGCGCGATGGGTTCAATTTTCGGCAGCAGCGCGCGGTCGCGCACCAGATTGGCGACGCGCATTGATTGCAGCCCGGTTTGGCGGGTGCCTAACAATTCCCCTGGACCGCGCTGTTCTAAATCTTTGTTGGCGATTTGAAAGCCGTCATTGGTGTCGCGCAGAATAGCGAGGCGCGCGCGCGCCAGTTCGCCCAACGGCGGCTGATACATCAATACGCAGGTGGATTGTTGCGCACCGCGCCCGACGCGCCCGCGCAGTTGGTGTAGCTGCGCCAGCCCAAGTCGTTCCGCGTTTTCCACCACCATGAGGCTGGCGGCGGGCACATCAACGCCGACTTCAATCACGGTGGTGGCGACCAACAAGTCAATCTCGCCGCCGTGAAAACGGCGCATGGTTTGTTCTTTGAGCGCCGACTTCATGCGTCCATGGATCAAATCAATGCGAATGTCGGGAAACAGGTCGCTGAGCGTTTGGCAAGTTTCGGTTGCCGCTTGTGCTTGTAGGTTGGCGGATTCTTCAATCAACGGACAAACCCAGTACGCTTGTTGCCGCCGACTGCAAATCGCGCGGATGCGTTCAGCCACTTCGCGGCGGCGGCTGTTTGGCAACACCACCGTTTTCACTTGCCGTCGCCCCGGCGGCAGTTCGTCAATGCGCGACACATCCAAATCGGCGTAAAAAATCATCGCCAGCGAACGCGGAATCGGCGTTGCGCTCATAATTAGTTGGTGAGGCACATCGCCGTCGGTTGGCGCGGCGTCGGCGCGCGCCGCCACTTTGGCTTTGTTGCGCAACGCCAAGCGTTGGTCAACGCCGAAACGATGTTGTTCATCCACAATCATCAAACCGAGTTGGTGGAATTCCACATGCTGCTGAAACAATGCGTGCGTGCCAATCACCATCTTCGCGGCGCCGCTCTTGATGTGCTGCAACGCCTGCGCGCGCGCCGCGGCTGGGCTCTTCCCAGTCAGCCATTCAACCTCAACCCCAAGCCGCGCAAACCACGCAGAAAAGGTCGTGCGGTGTTGTTCGGATAATAATTCGGTGGGCGCCATTAACGCCACTTGATATCCGGCGTCAATCGCGCTCAGGGCGGCGGCCGCCGCCACCACGGTTTTGCCGGCGCCGACATCGCCTTGTAGCAAGCGCATGGTCGGCGTCGCGGTGCGCAAGTCAGTTAGGATTTCTCCGATTACCCGCTGCTGGGCGGCGGTCAGCGTGAAGCCGAGATGCGCTTTCAGTTGCTGCCAACTGTCGCGCGCGGCGCGCAACGGCGGCGCCGCGCGCGATTTGTGTTTTTCGCGCAAACGACTCAAAGCCAGGTGATGCGCAAGCAGCTCCTCCATCGCCAAGCGTTGCTGGGCGCGGTGCGTGCCGGCAATCAGCGCGTCGGTGTCTGTTTCCGGGGTGGGCCAATGCACCGTTTGCAACGCTTGTTGAAGCGGCATCAAGTCAAAACGTTGCCGCACTTCGGTCGGCAGGTATTCCTCTAAGGTTTCCAATTCAGCGGCAAACGCTTGCTTAACCAGTTTTTGCAAGGTCGTGGCACCAACCCCTTCGGTACTGGGATAAATCGGCGTCAGCGCGGCTTCGGTCACCTGCTTCGGGCGTTGCGCATAGAGGCGGTATTCGGGATGCACCATTTCCAACTCGCCGCGGCTACGGCGAATCTCGCCGTAACATCGCACCCAGCCGCCTTGTTCAAAACCGCGCTGCTGGGCGGCGCTGAAATGAAAGAAGCGCAAGGTGAGCGAAGCGGAAGTGGGGGCGGAATCGGAATCGCTATTGCTATTACTACCGCTGTGGTCGCTGATTCGCACCAGCAAACTGCGGCGGCGGGCATAGCGCAGGTCGGCGCGTTCCACCCGCCCCAACACCAGCGCGTCCTGCCCCGCTTGCAATTTGCCGATGGAAAAAACCCGAGTGCGGTCTTGGTAGCGATACGGCAGGTGGAACAGCAAATCCCGCGGGCAAGTGATTCCGATGCGCTGCAACCGCGCCGCCAGTTGGGGACCGATTCCGCTGAGACTTTGCAGCGGATGGGGTTGCTTGGAGTTCAGAAGAAATCCGCAGTCATGCGTCGCCGATGACTAACACCGCTTCAATTTCAATCGGCACGTCTTTGGGCAGCGCCGCCACGCCGACCGCGGCGCGGGCTGGATAAGGCTGGTCAAAGTATTGCGCCATCACCTTGTTCACGGCGGCGAAATTGGAGAGGTCGGTCAGCGAGATATTGACCTTGACCGCATCATTCAAACTCCCGCCGGCGGCGTCCGCCACCGCCTTAAGATTCTGGAAGGCTTGGTGGGCGGCGGCTTCAAAAGAGCCGGTGACGGGTTGCATGGTGTTCGGGTGCAGCGGTATTTGCCCGGAAACATACACGGTGTTGCCGACTTTGATCGCCTGCGAATAAACGCCAATGGCGCCGGGGGCGTGGTCGGTGGCAATGATTTGTTTGGCGCACATAGCAATGTTCCGCGAGGTGGGTGGTTGCTGACTGTTGGCTGTTGGCTACTGAGTGGGCGGATTAAAACACATTCCCGCGCGGTTTGCGCATCGCGCGCTGCAGCCGAGGCTTTAATCCGGGAAGTAAATCGCCCCGGCGATGGTCGGCTTGCGCGCGCCGGTCACCGACGGCAAGGTGGCGGTGGCGCGATGCAAGGTTTTATACGCCAGCCACGCAAACGCGGCGGCTTCCACCCACTGCGGATCAACCCCCAGTTCGGCGGTGCTGCGAACGGCGCAATCGCAACGCGCGCGCAGCATCGCCAACAAAGTTTTGTTGCGGATGCCGCCGCCGCACACATACACCACGTCCGGCGGCGGCGTTAGGCGATGCAGTTGCTGCGCCACGCTTTCCGCGCTCAGTGCGGTTAAGGTGGCTTGCACATCCGCCGGCGCGAGGCCGGCAAATTCAGGCTCGGCGGAGCAGACTTGGGCAAGCCAAGCTTGATTGAAATACTCGCGCCCGGTGCTTTTCGGCGGCGGGCGAGAAAAATAAGGGTCGGTCAGCAGTTTTTTTAGGAACTTCTGATGCACCGCGCCGCCCGCGGCGAGGCCGCCCGCATCATCAAAAGGTCGCTTGAAATGCCGCTGACACCAACCATCCAACAACGCGTTGGCGGGGCCGGTGTCAAAGCCGCGCACGCGGGGGTCGGGGTCGCGCGGGTCGCTAGTCGGCAAGTGGGTGATATTGGCGATGCCGCCCAGGTTAAGCACCGCGCGATTTTCGTCGCGACTGGTAAAAATCGCATGATGAAAGGCGGTCGCCAGCGGCGCGCCTTGTCCGCCGACGGCAATATCGGCGCTGCGAAAATCATTTACCAGCGGGAGACCGGTGCGTTGCGCGACCAGCGCGCCGTTGCCGAGTTGCATGCTGAAGGGGAATTCGTCATCCGGGCGATGGCGGATGGTTTGCCCGTGACAGCCGATGACCGCCACCGTCTGCTTGCCGGCGCGTGGCTTAAGTTGATTGGCGACTTGCGCGTACAGCAGGCTGAGTTGGGAATCCAGTTGACCGAGTTGGTCAAGGTGGATGGTCGGTTGCTGCAAGCAGGCGGCGAGCGGTTCCCGCAGCGCAGCCGGCAAGGCAATATGCGCGGTATCTTGTATGGCAATTTGGTGAAACGATTGGAGCGACAGCAAGACGCCGTCAACGCCATCCAGACTGGTGCCGGACATCAAGCCGATGGCAAGGTTGGGGGAATCTGGCATGGGCATGCGTGGGATAACGGGAATATACTACAAACTTAGCGGCGGCAACGGACGATTACCCGGTCATTCCGTAGCACCCCATCGTTGTCATTCCCGCAGTATTTTAATCTGGAATCCCCTCCCCCAACCTTTCCTAAGGAGATTCCAGCTTTCGCGGGAATGACGAAATCAATCTTGCGCAAGGCGGGTTTTCCGCCGTGGTTTTACTATAACCGCTCCAGTTTTGCTATACTGCGTTTATGCTAATGCCAAAAGCCCCACCCCCGGCGGACGAATTATTTCGCGGCGTCGCGGAGATTCTGCCGCGCCAAGAACTAAACGAGCGGTTGGCAAGCGGCGCTAAGTTGCGCATCAAAGTCGGCTTTGACCCCACCGCGCCCGACTTGCACCTTGGGCATACCGTGCTCATCAACAAAATGCGCCAGTTCCAAGAACAAGGGCATGCGGTGATCTTTCTAATTGGCGATTTCACCGGGCTCATCGGCGACCCGTCCGGCAACCGCGCCACCCGCGCGCCGCTGAGCGCCGAACAAATCCAGCAAAACGCCGCCACTTACCGACAACAAGTCGGCAAAATCCTGGATTTAGAAAAAACCATCATTGAATTTAATTCAACTTGGATGAACGAATTGGGCGCCGCCGGGCTGGTGCATTTGGCGGCGCGCCACACCGTTGCGCGCATGTTGGAACGGGATGATTTCACCAAGCGTTATAGCGGCGGCGAGCCGATCGCCATCCACGAGTTCCTCTATCCGCTGGTGCAGGGATACGATTCGGTGGCGTTGAAAGCCGATGTGGAGTTGGGCGGCACCGACCAGAAATTCAATTTACTGGTCGGGCGTGAGTTGCAGAAACAATACGGTCAAGCGCAGCAAGTGGTGATGACCATGCCGTTGTTGGAAGGCTTGGATGGGGTGCATAAAATGTCCAAATCCCTTGCCAACCATATTGGCATCACCGAAGCCGCCGATGAAATGTTCGGCAAGATTATGTCGGTCTCCGATGAGTTGATGTGGCGTTATTTTGAGTTGCTGAGTTTTAAGTCAAACGCAGACATTGCCGCGCTGAAAAAAAAGGTCGGCGGCGGCATGAATCCGCGCGATGTTAAATTTTCTTTGGCGGAGGAAATAGTCGCGCGCTTTCATACCAACTCCGCCGCGGCGCGCGCCAAACAAAATTTTATCAATCAGTTTAGCAAGGGCGGCATGCCACAGGACATGCCGCGGGTGGAACTGGCGGCTGAAGAAAACGGGCTGCTCATCGCCAACCTGTTGAAGCAAGCGAAGTTGGTGGAATCCACTACGGAAGCCAACCGCATGATTAAAAGCGGCGCGGTGCGCATGGACGGCGAAAAAATCAGCGACTGTCGGTTGCTGCTCAAAGTCGGCGCCGAGCATGTATATCAAGTGGGCAAACGGCGATACGCGCGGGTTCGGTTTGGGTAGCGCATGCCCGGCGGTGAAATGATTGGGTTGCGCGTGCAGAGTTGGGTTCGACGCGGGCGGTGTGGGCTGGTGGCGGCGGGCTGGTTGGTAGCGAGCGCCGGCGTCGCGCAGAGCACGAGCCCGACTACGACCGCGACCGCGAGTTTGTCCGATTCGCATGATTGCACGCAGGTTGATTTGCGCGCGCCGCCAAACGAGTTGCGCACGCGCGCCGAGCAGGTCAAGTTGCTTGAGCAAACCTTGTGGCACGAAATCAGTCGTTTTGATCCATGCCCAACGCCGGGCGGCGAAGGTCAAGGCGTTGGCGACGACGCGGATGCGGGCGCAGGCGTTGCGAATGGCGGCGGAAATGGCAGCGGAGAGCGCGGCGTCACTTCCCTACCCACCGACGGCATTCAAGGCGGGGAAGCCTCCATTGATCAGCAAACCGCCGCCGCAGAAGTGGCGAATACCACTCTGCCACTGCCACCGCCAACGCCCAATACAATCCCGCCGCCGTCCAGCGACAACAATGGAAAACTGCCGGAGGATATCCCGCCGGCTGACAATGATGATATTATCGCCCAGCAGTTTCGCCAAGCGGCTCTGGACGCCACCGACCCGAAAGTGCAAGCCGAATTGTGGAACGAGTATCGTCGCTACAAAGGGTTGCCCGCTAAGGAGTAAAGGGGCAAGGAGTAAGAAGCCGAATGAATCGTTGTAACAATCACACCGCAAACCGTGGATCTCTAACAATGAAATTCTCATATCGCATGTTGTTGGTTGGAGCGTTGCTGATGGGGACGCTGCTGGCAAGCGGTTGCGCCACCACTGGCGGCGGCTCGGCGGCGGTGGGGCCGGCGCTTTCTTCGCAGTACGGACCGAACGACAGCGGCAATAACAATAAAGTTGCCGCCGCCGACGCGCCGAAGATAGATGTAGTGGTGCCGGTGTTTGACCCCAACCTGCCGCAAGATTCGGAGCAGTGGGAGAAGCAAGGCATCTACCCGGAGCTGCGGCGCGCCGAATCCAATCGTTTCGCGTTAAAAATGAAACAGGCGCTGGAAGACACCAACGCGTTTGGCGCGGTGCGCGTGGTGCCGACCCAAAACGCCACCGGAGATTTATATGTCATCGGCAAAATACTGCAGTCCAATGGCGAGGATGTGAAAATCGGCATCACCGTCGCCGACATTGCCGGGCGACAATGGCTGACCAAGGATTTTCAGTACCGCGCAAAATCCTCTTTCCATAACGACATTCGCAACGCCGGCAAAGATGCCTACGACCCGGTATTCCAAAAAGCCGCGCACTATATCGTTACCAAACTTAACCGGCGCACAAGCGCGGATTTACAGCAGTTGCAACGCATCGCTGAACTGCGCTTCGGCAGCAGTTTGTCCGAAGATACTTTTGCTTCTTACTTGGCGACGCGCAATGGGCGCGTCAAGTTAGTCGCCGC
>JAHRAW010000027.1 GCA_020027415.1 Gammaproteobacteria bacterium | reverse complement strand
TCAGTGGGCGGGCTATCCCTGATTTCGTAAGAATGATGTAACTTCCTTTTTGGCGATCTTGTATGAAGCCATGGCGTTTGAAAAATGCCGCCAATTTTCGTCCGCTAACAACCGGTAACTTTGGCATCACCCATATGCCATCATCGGCAGTTCCACCGGAATCTTAAACGGTTTGGATGTTTCAAATTCGGGCGGCAGTGCGACCGCTTTGGCGAGCGCCTTGTGGGCAGCAAAGGGGGCGGTAGATTTAAATCCACATTCGGTTAGCACTCGTTGCAAGGTTTGTCGTTCAATACATGATTGAAGGAACAGCCCGGTTGCTTCCTTGATATTTTTCTTGGCTTCCGCGCGCGTATCGCCTTGGCTGTATAAATCAAGGGCGGGGCAGTAGGAAATATACATGCCGGGTTTTTCCAGTCCTATGTATGCTTCCAATTTGCATTTAATGAGAATGACATTTTCCTCATTGCGAATATGAATGTATTGAGCGGGCATAGCGGGCAAGGAACTCGGTAAGTTGCGATGATTCACAAGTTAAATGGATTTTAACGCAAGTTTGGCAATTGTCAATAAAACCAAGCGGTTAAGTAAGATTAAGTCACTAAGTAACTAATCAACCAAGCAACTAAACTTCCGCCTGCGAAGTTCGTCGGCGTCGTTGCGCGAAAATGACCAACCCTAACAAGCCGAGCGCGGGCAGGAAGAACCATTGCTTTGCCGGGCGATCGGTTTTGCGTTGAAGGTCGGCAATTTCCCAATCGTAATCAACCTGCTGGCGTTCCGCAGGACCGCCGAATGTCAGGTTGTCAACCAATAGTTTGCCGTTCTCTTCGCGCAGTTCAAGACCGGCGGCGGTTGCCAAGCGTTCGGCGCCGCTGCCCGCTTCGCCGACCGGTAGCATCACTACTTTGTCCACCAAATCGCCTTCCAAGGTTTCGCCGATGACATGCACGCGCACTAAGGAATTAACCGGCAAGGCTTCCACCACTTCATAAATTTCGCTGGCGGCGACTTTCTCCAACGGCGCATAGAGCATATCCATCCAGAAGCCCGGGCGGAATAAGGTGAAGGAAATCAGCAACAGCGCCACGGTTTCCCATCGCTTGGTGCGCGTTAGGAAGAATCCTTGCGTGGCGGCGGCAAACAACAGCATGGCGGTGGTCGCCGAAACCACCACCAACAGCAAGTGGAGCCAGTTTTCTACGCCGATGAGTAGCAACTCGGTGTTGAAGATGAACAGGAACGGCAAGATGGCGGTGCGGATGTCGTAGGCAAAACCTTGCACGCCGGTTTTAATCGGGTCGCCGCCGGAGATTGCCGCCGCTGCATAGGCTGCCAAGCCAACCGGCGGGGTGTCATCGGCGAGGATGCCGAAATAAAACACGAACAAATGCACTGCAATCAGCGGCACGATTAATCCATTGGCAGCGCCGATCGAGACGATCACCGGCGCCATCAACGACGATACGACGATGTAGTTTGCGGTGGTGGGCAGCCCCATGCCTAAAATCAAACTGATGATTGCGGTGAACAGCAACATCAGCATCAAGTTGCCAGCCGAGATGAATTCAACAAACTCCGCCATGACCAAGCCGATACCAGTCAAGGTGACCGTGCCGAGAATGACGCCGGCGCAAGCGGTGGCGACGCTGATGCCGATCATGTTGCGCGCGCCGGCGACCATGCCGGATTTGAAATCGCGTAGCCCCTCCATGATTTTTTCACCGACACCGCGCTGCTTTCTGAGCATCGCTTTGAGCGGTTTATGAGTCACTAAAATAATCACCATCAACAACGATGCATAAAACGCCGACAAGCCGGGGGAAAGGCGCTCCACAGTCAAGCACCAGATTAACACCACCACCGGCAACAAGTAATACAAGCCGGCTTTGATGATCGGCGCCGGGACTGGCAGTTTATCTATGCGCTCGCTTGGTCCAAGTTCCGGGAATTTGGTGGCGTAGGCGACCAACGCCACATACACCAGCAAAATAATCACCGCCGCCGCCCAAAAAGTATAGGCACCGGCGAAGCCTTTCAAGCCGTTGAAAAAAGTGTAACAAACGCCGGAGAGAATGAGGATGCCGAGCACATTCGCGGTCATCACTAACAACGATTGCCGCCAAGTTTTAATTTGCGGACGCGGCAAGCCTTTCAAGCCGGCTTTGAGCGCTTCCAGATGAACGATATAAACCAACGCAATGTAGGCAATAATCGCCGGCAAGAAAGCGTGTTTGATGACTTCAATATACGAGATACCGACGAATTCAATCATCAAAAAAGCGGCCGCCCCCATCACCGGCGGCGTCAACTGACCATTGGTGGAGGACGCCACCTCCACCGCGCCGGCTTTTTCCGGCGAGAAGCCGACTCGCTTCATCAGCGGAATGGTGAAAGTGCCGGTGGTCACCACGTTGGCGATGGAGGAACCGGATACCAGCCCGGTCAGCCCGGAAGACACCACCGCGGCTTTCGCCGGTCCGCCGCGCATATGCCCTAACAGGGAAAATGCCACCCAGATAAAATAGTTGCCGGCGCCGGCGCGTTCCAGCAACGAGCCGAACAGCACGAATAAAAATACCATGGAGGTGGAAACGCCCAACGCCACACCGAACACCCCCTCCTGCGTGAGCCACATGTGCGACATCGCTTTGCCGTAACTGGCGCCTTTCCAAGCGATTACCTCCGGCGCCAAATGCCCGAAAAATACATACAACAAGAAAA
>JAHRAW010000200.1 GCA_020027415.1 Gammaproteobacteria bacterium | reverse complement strand
TACCGATAAAAGTTTTCACGACTTCCAATATTGGATTGGCACAGTTTGTGTTTGAATTTGATTCTACCATTATAAAGTTTCAGAATGCGGTTGTTGGAAAAGATGGTGGTGGTTATTTGTTGCGCTGGCAGGTCTATTTTCAGTTGGTAGCCGGGTTGTGGTTGCACTTGGGAGAACAAATCGTCCACGGCGGCTTCGTCCAACGCAATCGGCAGGATGCCGTTTTTGAAGCAATTGTTATGGAAAATGTCGGCGAAACTGGGGGCGATGATGCAGCGGAAGCCGTAATCCAATAACGCCCATGGCGCGTGTTCGCGTGATGAGCCGCAGCCGAAGTTGCGCCTTGCGAGCAGGATTTTTGCGCCTTGATAGCGCGCTTGGTTGAGCACAAAATCCGCGTTGCGTTGGCGTTTGCGGTGTTGCATGCCCGGTTCGCCGGGTTCAAGGTAACGCCACTCGTCAAATAAATTTTGCCCGAAGCCGCTGCGCTTGATGGATTTCAGATACTGCTTGGGGATGATCGCATCGGTGTCCACATTGGCGCGGTCCAGCGGCATGACTAATCCATGCAGAGTGGTGAAGGCGTCCATTATTGCGCCTCCGCTGGGGTGAAGGTGGCGTCAAAATGCCCGGCGATGGCGCTCGCTGCGGCGACCGCCGGCGACACCAAATGGGTGCGCCCGCCCTGCCCTTGCCGACCTTCAAAATTGCGGTTGGAAGTGGAGGCGCAGCGTTCTCCGGGTTGCAGGCGGTCGGCGTTCATCGCCAAGCACATTGAGCAACCGGGGTTGCGCCATTCAAAGCCGGCGTCCGTAAAAATTTCATGCAAGCCTTCGGCTTCCGCCTGACTTTTTACCATGCCGGAGCCCGGCACGACTAACGCTTGTTTGATCGTGGTCGCCACTTTTTTGCCTTTCACTACTTCGGCGGCGGCGCGCAAATCTTCAATGCGGCTGTTGGTGCATGAGCCGATGAAGACGATGTCCAACATGATTTCTTGGATCGGCGTGCCGGCTTTCAAGCCCATATAGTTGAGCGCAAGTTGCATACTCTCGCGCTTGCCGGAATCTTTTTGTTGCGCCGGATTGGGCACTTTGCCATGTATGTCGGTCACCATTTCCGGCGAAGTTCCCCAAGTAACTTGCGGCGCTAACGCGGCGACATCTAAGGTAACTTCGCGGTCAAAAATGGCGTCGGCATCGGAATGCAAATTGCGCCAGTTCGCCGCCGCTTGTTGCCACAATTCACCGGTGGGCGCATACGGGCGACCGTGGAGATAGTCCAGCGTGGTTTGATCCACCGCAATCATGCCCGCGCGCGCGCCGGCTTCAATCGCCATGTTGCACAGCGTCATGCGCGCTTCCATAGACATCGCGGTGACGGCTTCGCCGACAAATTCAATGGCATAGCCGGTGCCGCCCGCGGTGCCGATTTCGCCAATCACGGCTAACGCCGCATCTTTGGCGGTTACGCCAAGCGACATTTCGCCGCACAAACGCACGCGCATATTTTTTGATTTGCGTTGCAACAAACATTGCGTGGTAAGCACATGTTCAACTTCGGTGGTGCCAATGCCAAACGCCAACGCTGCAAAAGCGCCGTGGGTTGAGGTGTGGGAGTCGCCGCATACCACCGTCATGCCGGGCAAGGTGGCGCCTTGTTCCGGTCCGATCACATGCACGATGCCTTGGCGCGGGTCGCCCATGCCAAACTCGGTGATGCCGAAATGATTGCAGTTTTGTTGCAGCGTGGTTACTTGCAGTCTGGATATTGGATCTTCAATGTTGGTGTTGTCGGCGGTGGTCGGCACGTTGTGATCCGGCACCGCGAGGATGGTGGCGGTGCGCCATGGCTTGCGCTTGGCTAAATGCAAGCCTTCAAACGCCTGCGGCGAGGTGACTTCATGCACCAAATGCCGATCAATATAAAGCAACGCAACTCCGTCTGCGGTGCAATGCACGACATGCTGCCGCCAGAGTTTGTCGTAGAGGGTTTGCGCGGCGGGTTGGGCCGGTTGCTGTGCTGCAGGCATGGGAAAATCCGTAGCGGGGATGGAGGCGGCAAGTATAACAAAAAAGGGAGGGCGCGCGGTTGGAGTTGGAAGCCTCGTCTTTGTGTATAATTTGCTAGCCACTGAATCTCGCACACCATGAAAAAAGCAACCAACCAACTCGCTTT
The DNA here is from genome assembly GCA_020027415.1 of Gammaproteobacteria bacterium. GTDB lineage: Bacteria > Pseudomonadota > Gammaproteobacteria > Arenicellales > Poriferihabitantaceae > JAHRAW01. The sequence goes on along the minus strand of JAHRAW010000200.1, from coordinate 473 downwards.
GAAACCAAACACATTGTATAGCGGCGATTGTTTGGAAGTGATGCGGCATTGGCATGATGGCTGCGTGGATTTAATCTATTTAGACCCGCCGTTTAATTCCAACGCCGACTACAACATTATTTTTGGCAAGGATACCAAAGGGCGAGATATGGACGAGCGCGCGCAGTTCACCGCTTTTGGCGACACTTGGCATTACACCCATGAAGCGCATGCGCGGGTGCAAAGCATGCTCGCCGACACCCAGCACCCGGCGTATCAGGCGATGGATGGATTGCATCGCATAACCCCTGAGTCGCCGATGCTGGCGTATTTGAGTTACATGGCAGAGCGCATTACGGAAATGCATCGCATTTTGAAAGACACCGGCAGCCTCTATCTGCACTGCAACCAAACCGCATCGCATTATCTTAAAATCGTGCTGGACGACATCTTTGGCAAGGATAATTTTCGGAATGAAATTGTTTGGTGCTATC